>CAJTSO010000002.1:74272-102901 GCA_910579115.1 uncultured Selenomonadaceae bacterium | reverse complement strand
AGCACCACCTTGCCAAGGTGGGGGTCGCGGGTCCGAGTCCCGTTTTCCGCTCCATTAGATGATGGCTCGCATGCAGGCATGGTCCATGGTGTTTGTGTGCGAGATTTTCTATGATTGGGCCTATAGCTCAGTTGGTTAGAGCAACCGGCTCATAACCGGTCGGTCCTTGGTTCAAGTCCAAGTGGGCCCACCAGTCGTAGATTCAGCCGTGCAGTTGCACGGCTTTTTTGTTGCTGAGGAGAGCTTGTTATGGCAATTCGTGGTGTGTATGCAGAGGTTGATCTGGGGGCTGTTCGGAGAAATATCCGCAGGATTAAAGCCAGGGTTACCAATGGGGCAAAATTCTGCGCGGTAGTGAAGGCTGACGCCTATGGTCACGGAGCGGCAGCCGTAGCCAATGTTGCCGTTCAGGAGGGAGCCGATTATCTGGCGGTAGCTGTTGTCAGCGAGGGGTTTGAGCTGCGCCGGGCAGGAATAACGAAGCCTATCATTGTGCTTGGTCCATCCCTTCCTTCCGAAGCGGAGGATGTTGTGGCCTATGACCTCACTCAGGCGGTATTCCAGGCTGAGGCAGTGGCAGCCCTCTCGAAGGCCGCCGTCAATCAGAAGAAAACCGTGAAACTGCATTTGGCGGTGGATACCGGCATGGGTCGCATCGGTGTCCCGCCGGAGGATGCCGGTCTTGTGGCGTCAGCTATCGTAAAGCAGCCCGGAGTGGAACTGGAGGGGATATTTTCTCATTTTGCCTTGGCCGATGCTGTAGACAAGAGCTATGCCAACGTCCAGCTGGAGCGGTTTAAGCTGGCCATGGAAATGATACGGCAGGCAGGAATAAGTGTTTCTATCAGGCATATTGCCAACTCTGCCGCTATATTGGAAATGCCGGAGGCGTGTTTTGATATGGTGCGTGCCGGAATAATTCTGTACGGTCTCCAGCCTTCCGAGGAAATTGCCAATACTATCGATCTTGAACCGGCCCTGGCGCTGAAGGCAAAGCTTACCTGTGTGAAATCATATCCGGCAGGAGAATCTGTCAGCTATGGCCGTACCTGGACTGCTCAGCGGCCAAGCCGGATCGCCACTATTCCTGTGGGCTATGCTGATGGCTATACGAGAATGTACTCCGGCAAGGCCCAGATCCTCTGTGCTGGCAAGCGGGCGCCAATTGTTGGCCGCATCTGCATGGATCAGTGCATGGCGGATGTTACCGATATTCCAGGAGTAAAGGCGGGTGATGAAGTAGTTCTCTTTGGAACGCCTTCACTTACCACAGATGAAGCTGCCTCATGGCTGGGGACCATCAACTACGAGGTGGTTTCAATGCTTAGTCCGCGGATACCGAGGGTGTATCACGAATAATTTCACAGCCTTGTATTTATTAGGTGCTGTTCTGGAGACAGAGCGGCACCTTTTTTATAAAGAAAGCCACGCGGCAAGGGCGTGGCTTAAAGGAACTGGGCTGTTTTGGATTCCATCTCATTTGGGCAGAATCACCCAGCCGTTTTCTGGTTCCCAATAATCATCTTCCAACGCATAGTAAAGGACCTTGCCCGTCTCATATTCAATGGCGAGACGGTTTCCCTCAGACCAATATTTTTTCATGGTGCCATAGGGCCACTGTTCGTTGACGCTTATGTGCATAATGGCCGCATTCATAGCAGCTTCTTCGGAAATTTTAGGGGCAGGTTCGGTAGTTTTCAGTTTGTTTTGGTTTTCGCCAGAGACCTGAGCGAAATTTTCCACATCTTCATTTACCCTGTCTTTTAGCAGTTTTACTGCCCGGCTGGCACCTATACGGCTGCAGCCTTCTTCTATGTACTTTTTCATGTCGTCTACAGTGGATATGCCGCCGGCGGCTTTTATTTTCACCTTTGGGCCAATGTTGGCGGCCATCAGCCGTACATCCTCGTGGGTGGCTCCGCCGCTGCCGAAGCCGGTGGAGGTTTTGATGAAGTCAGCGCCGCCCTCGGTGACGCACTTGCAGGCCGTGATCTTCTCATTTTCCGTCAGGTAGCAGGCTTCGATGATCACCTTGAGGATTTTTTCGCCTACAACTGATTTTACAGCGGCAATTTCCTGCGTTACATATTCAGCGTCGCCATTTTTTAACGCGGAGATATTAAGAACCATGTCCACCTCGTCAGCTCCGTCACTGATGGCTTGGCGGGTGCTGACGACTTTTGAGATGGTGGTGTCGTAGCCAAGGGGGAAGCCGATAACCGTAGCTATTTTTAGTTTTTTTCCGTATTTCTGGGCGGCGTAATTGACATAGCAGGGCGGGATACAGACTGCCGCTGTTTTACAGGCGATCGCTTCTTCGCAGAGGGTGTCTATTTGCTGAGTGGTGGCCGTGGCTGACAGTAAAGTATGGTCAATTTTCGCAAGAATATCTGAAGCTTTCATGTTATTTTCCTCTCTGTTCTGATATAATGTAACTGCATAGAGTAAACCTGCACAAGGTATTATTTTGTGTATAGGGTAAGATTACATTCCTATATTTTATATCGGTTTGATATCAATATCAACCGCTATGTTTTGGAGGAAAGTATGGATATCCGTGTAATGGAGTCGTATGATGAGATGAGCGACTTGGCTGCCACCCTTGTTGTAGATCAGGTGAAAAACAAACCGGACAGCGTTCTCGGGCTTGCCTGCGGCGCGTCCCCCATAGGTTTGTATAAGAGGCTGGTGGAAGCAGGAAAAAGAGGAGAAGTGGATTTTTCCAAAGTAAAGACCGTGAATGTTGATGAGTATATCGGCGTTCCGGCAGAGAGCCCGGACAGTTATCACGGGTTCATGCGCAAGCACCTGTTTGACGAACTGGGAATAAAGCCGGAAAATACCTTGATACCCGATGGGATGGCTGTAGATATTTTAAGCGAGTGCGCCCGGTATTCCCATACAATAAAAGAGTGGGGCGGTATAGATTTGATGGTGCTGGGCATTGGAGCAAATGCTCATATTGGTTTTAACGAACCGGGAGATGCCTTTGTTCCGGAAACTCATGTGGTTGAGTTGTCTGAGGCAACCAGGAATGCTAACTGTCATTTTTTTGCTAATCCGAAGGATATGCCCCATTGGGCAATCAGTATGGGAATACAGGAAATCATGTTTGCCAGGGGACTTATTCTTTTGGCCAGTGGCACGGCCAAGACTGTTGCCTTGGGAAAGATGGCCGGAGATATAACGCCGCAGGCTCCGGCATCTATATTGCAGCTTCATCGTCATGTGATAATAATTGCTGACAAGGCAGCAGCAGCCAGACTGGAGCAGGAGTAATGACTGTCATAATAAATGGCCGGTTGATCGTTCCAAACGATCAGGGCGGTTTTGCGGTAGAAGATCATAAGGCGCTTGTTTTTCGTGAGGATACGGGAATAATAGAGTCTATAGTTCCCGAAGGACAGATGACGGCCGGGGCTGTCGGAGCCATGGATAACGTAATTGATGCTGAGGGCGGTTACGTTTCTCCCGGCTTCATCAACGTGCATATTCATGGAGCCATGGGCTGCGATACTATGGACGCTACCCCGGAGGCATTGGAAACCATCAGCCGTCATCAGGCGTCTACCGGAGTCACGTCTTTTCTGCCCACCACGACGACCTATGATTTCGAGCACATTAACAGGGCGTTGGACAATGTGCGGGCAATGATGGGGCGTGAAGTTCAGGGGGCAGCGATCATCGGCGCCAATATGGAGGGGCCTTTTATCAGCCGGGATCGCTGTGGCGCCCAGAAGCGTGAGTATGTTCAGCCGCCGGATTGGTCAAAGATCGCTCCCTACAGGGATGTTATCCGCCTGCTGACCTTGGCCCCGGAGGAGCTTCACGGAGACTACAGCTTCGTGGATAACTGCAACCGGGCGGGAATCGTGGTATCCATGGGGCATAGCACCGCCGATTACAATCTGGCCCGGCGGGCGATACTCCAATACGGTCTGACTCACTTGACCCATATTTTTAATGGAATGGATTCTTTTCATCATCGTACTCCCGGTCTGGTGGGGGCTGCTCTTGACACTGATTCTGACTGTGAAATGATCTGCGACAATATTCATCTTCATTCCGTCACCCAGCGGCTTATTTGGCGGATGAAGCAGGGGAGACAGATCATTCTGGTCACGGACTCCATCCGGGCTACCGGTCTCCATGATGGAGAGTCAGAACTTGGCGGTCAAAGAATATTTGTGAAGGGACAGTCGGCTACTTTAGCCGATGGCACGATTGCCGGTAGCGTTTTGACTATGGACAGGGCTATCGCTAATTTCACGGCCAATACTGGCTGCGGCGTGGCGGCGGCGGTGCGGTGCGCCACTAAGATACCGGCTAAGAGCTTGGGCATTTATGGGAAACGCGGCTCGCTGACGTCGGGTAAGCTGGCTGATATTACCATCTTTAAGAATGCAGCTGATATACAAAAGACTATTGTGAGAGGTAAGATGGTCTATAATAAGTCCTGATGAGCCCGCCATATCAGGTCATTTATTATCTGCGCTGAAAAATAGATTGTGGCAAGAGAAAAACAAAAAAATTCTTGCCATTTAGGTAAATTATTGCTAAAATGGCTCCCAATGAAAATAAATGCAATGACCAAGATAGTAGTCTATGGAAGTGTTACTCCAGCGAGCCGGTGACGGTGTAAGACCGGCGGAACAGACATAGGTGAATATCACTTGCGAGCAGCCGGCTGAAATCTAATATGACAGTAAGCCCGGACGGTTTCCGCCGTTACATGGATAGTATATGGTAGTATGCGAATAGGTGGTTGTGAGTGTTATCCTCATCCTGTTTGGGGTGAGGATTTTATTTTTATTGTGCTTGTTTGGAGGGATCGTTTTGTATAGTAAGGTAGAAACAAACCTGGACTTTGTAAAGCGCGAGCGGGAGGTCCTGAAGTTCTGGAAGGAAAATGATATTGCCACAAAGACGGTGAATGCCCGAAAAGGTAACGACACCTTTACATTCTACGATGGACCACCTACCGCCAATGGAAAACCTCATATAGGTCACGTTCTCACCCGCGTTATCAAGGACCTGCTGCCCCGTTATCAGTGCATGAAGGGAAAATATATCCTCAGAAAAGCCGGTTGGGATACTCATGGTCTTCCAGTTGAGCTGGAGGTGGAGAAGGCACTGGGGATTAACGGCAAGGAGCAGATTGAGAAGTATGGCATTGAGCCGTTTATTAAGAAATGCCGGGAGTCTGTTTGGAAATACAAGAGCATGTGGGAAGAATTTTCCGATGTTGTTGGCTTCTGGGCAGATATGGAACATCCCTATATCACCTATGAAAACGATTTTATTGAGTCCGAATGGTGGGCATTGAAGACAATTTGGGAAAAGGGACTTTTATACAAGGGGCACAAGGTGGTTCCTTACTGCCCCCGCTGCGGCACGCCTTTGTCCTCTCATGAGGTAGCTCAGGGTTATAAGGATGTCCGCGAGCGTTCGGCAATGGTGAAATTTAAGGCAGCGGGTGAAGATGCGTATTTCCTGGCCTGGACCACTACCCCATGGACACTTCCCAGTAATCTGGCTCTCTGCGTCAATCCAGAGGTTGATTATGTAAAATTGAAGGTAAACGATACAGTTTACTATTTGGCCGAAGCTCTTGTGGAAACTGTTTTTGCCGAGGATGAAGGTCAGCGTGAAGTGCTGGCTACAATGAAGGGTAGAGATCTGGAATATCGGGAGTATGAGCCACTTTATCCTTATGCTGTAGGAAAGACCGGTAAAAAGTCGTTCATTGTGACCTGCGATGATTACGTTACTATCACAGATGGTACTGGCATTGTACATATGGCTCCGGCCTTTGGTGAGGACGACGGACGCGTTTGCAAAAAGTATAACGTTGGTTTTGTTCAGTTCGTGGACAGCCACGGTAATATGACCGATGACACAGACTGGCCCGGGGTCTTCGTCAAGGATGCTGACCCGCTTATCATAAAAGATTTGAAGAGCAGCGGAAAACTTTTTAAGGCTCCTTCCTTTGAGCATAGTTATCCCCATTGCTGGCGTTGTGATATGCCGCTGCTTTACTACGCCCGCGAGACCTGGTTCATCAATATGACAGCGGTTCGTGACAAGCTGATCAACAATAATAATACCGTCAACTGGATTCCTGATTCTATCGGTAAGGGCCGCTTTGGCGACTGGCTGGAGCACGTTCAGGACTGGGGATTATCCCGCAACCGTTACTGGGGGACTCCGCTTAATGTTTGGGAATGCTCATGCGGTCATCAGCACGTCATTGGTTCTATTGCAGAACTGAAGGCTATGTCTGACAACTGCCCGGAGGAAATCGAGCTTCACCGCCCGTATGTTGACAATGTTACAATCCGCTGTGAAAAGTGCGGCAAGGAAATGCACCGGGTTCCTGAGGTTATCGACTGTTGGTTTGACTCTGGCTCCATGCCCTTCGCTCAATGGCACTATCCCTTTGAGAATAAGGAACATTTCGAGACTCGTTTCCCGGCGGATTTCATCTCTGAGGCAGTAGATCAGACTCGGGGCTGGTTCTACTCCCTCATCGCAATTTCTACTCTGCTCTTTGACGTGTCTTCCTTTAAGAATGTAATTGTCCTTGGCCATGTCCTTGATAAGGATGGCCAAAAGATGTCAAAGTCGAAGGGCAACGCGGTAGATCCTATGGAGACTCTGAACCATCATGGCGCCGACGCGGTACGCTGGTACTTCTATTCGGCCGGAGCTCCCTGGATACCTACCCGCTATCACGACGCAGCTGTTAAGGAAGGTCAGAGCAAGTTCATGGGTACACTCTGGAATACCTATGCTTTCTATGTTCTTTATGCTGAAATCGATCAGTTTGATCCTGCCAAATACAGCCTGGAGTACGACAAGCTGGCGGTTCTAGACAAGTGGATACTCTCCCGCCTGAATACGGCTATTGCCACGGCTGATAGCAGCCTTGCTAACTACAAAATTCCTGAGGCCGCAAGGGCGCTGTACAATTTTGTCGACGAGCTGTCCAACTGGTATGTTCGCAGAAGCCGCGAACGGTTCTGGGCAAAGGGGATGGAGCAGGACAAGATCAATGCCTACATGACGCTTTATACTGCCCTGTCTACTATCATCAAGGCTGCTGCCCCCATGATACCGTTCATGACGGAAAACATTTACCAGAATATTGTCCGCAGTGTAGACAAGCTCGCGCCTGAGTCTGTTCATCTTTGCGACTATCCGGTTGCTGATATGTCCCATGTGGATGAGGAACTCGAAAAAAACATGGAGCTTGTCCGGGACATTGTAGTGCTCGGCCGTGCTGCCCGTAATCAGGGAAATTTGAAAAACCGTCAGCCGCTGTCCACTCTCTATGTTCATACGGAAAAAGGCAAGAAGCTTAGTGATTTCTTTGTTGATATTGTGCGGGCAGAGCTTAACGTCAAGTCGGTAGAGTTTGTCTCCGATATGGAGGCCTATCTTACCTATACCTTCAAACCCCAGTTCAAGGTGCTTGGTAAGAAGGTAGGGGGAAAGATAGGCACCATCAAGAACATGTTGGCTGGGCTTAATGGCCACATCGCAAAGAGCGAGCTGGATAAGACCGGACAACTGGTACTGGAGCTACCTGACGGCCCGGTTACACTTCTGCCGGAGGATATTGACATAACGATGTCTCAGACTCCCGGTTACATCAGCCAGCATTATGGCGAGGTCACGGTGGCCCTGGCAACAACCCTTACCGATGAGCTCATTGAAGAGGGCTTCGTCCGGGAGATCATCTCCAAGGTGCAGACAATGCGCAAGGAGAACGGCTATCAGGTAACTGATCGCATTAAGGTCGCTCTGGACGGCAGTGACAAGCTGGCCGCAGTTGCTCAGCGTAATGAAGCAGAGCTGAAGAAAGTCCTGCTGGCTGATTCCATAACTATCGGCGCTATGGCGGAAAGCAAGGTTTCCAAAGAATGGAATATCAACGGTGAGAATGTAACGATTTCTGTTCTGTAAAAAATGACAGACGAAAAGCCCCTCGGCAATTACTGCCGAGGGGCTTTTGAAATGGGTTTGGTTAAGAGAAATGGATCAGAGCTCCAGTGATTTCAGGAGGAAGTCCTTTGGCTGGAACCCAACGGTTTCGCCGGTTATTTTCCCGTTCTCAAACATTATGACCATGGGGATACTCATAACATTGTACTGCTGAGCCAGGGTCGTCTCTTCGTCGACATTTATTTTACAGACCTTTATATCCTCGTGTTCAGAGGCAATTTCCTCAATAATTGGGGCGAGCATCCGGCAGGGGCCGCACCAGTCGGCCCAAAAATCAACCAAAACCTTGCCAGTCGCATTAAGTACTTCCTGATCAAAATTTTCAGAGGTGACTATCGTAGGCTTCTTCATTGCAATCGCTTCCTTTCTTGCAATAGGGTCATCAATGTCCTGCAAATAATCGGGAACCACATTAATTATACTATAAGAGCGGGGGAAATACAAATTGACAAGGTAGTGGGATAGTTCTAAAATAAGCACTTATATGGGATTTGTTGAGTAAAGATTTATGGAGGCTTTAGAGTGATTTTAGAGACGGAACACAGAGTCAATTTTTATGATACCGATACCATGGCGGTGGTTCATCATTCAAATTACATCCGCTGGTTTGAAATAGGGCGCGTCGAGCTGCTGAGAGCATTAGGGATCACCCTCGGCGAAATGATGGAGGACGGATATGTTTTCCCCATTACCGATGTCAGCGCAAAATTCCATTCGCCCGGATATTTTGACGATGTACTTATCATTGAGACGACTCCCACTGCATTGACAAAGGCAAAAATGGCCTTTGACTACCGCATCCTGCGGAAGAACGACCGGACGCTGCTGGTCACTGGTCATACTCAAAATGTTTTTACGGAGAAGTCCACTGGAAGGATAACCCGTTTGCCGGCGAAGTATTACGAGCGCCTAGTCAAAGGCCTTGAATAATTGCCAGATATTTGGAGGGCAAGATGATAGCGCTTATATTGAAAGGCATATTTCTTTTACTTCTGTTAATGGTCATCGGCTACAAAATTTTGTGCATTGTCGAAGGTGATGCCGAGCTGGTTTTGGATAAGGACAAAGAGAAGGAATTTTCCAAGGTCTCTCGGGATGGTGATTCCGTCACAGTTCGCCGTCGTTTGACCTTCAAAAATATCGGTAAACAGGAGGCAGTTGTCAGTGACTGTATAGCCAGAACGCAGCTGCCTTATGAGCAGTACGATGGCATTGAGGCAAGAGGCAAAGTGGAGAGAGTGGGTGAACCCCGGAAGGATGATTATTTTGAGGCAGTTATTGTAAATCCTAAAAAATCGATTGATATTGATGTTGTTGTTATACTGAAAGCAAGAAAGGGACAAAGCCTGGAGCTGGCGCTGTCCCATATGGTCGATATGCCAATAGACATTATTTATACAACCTGTAGCCGCCGTCCCTGTGAGGTGCGGAAAGACCGTATTACCATGACTGCTGAGGAAGCAGCCAGGAGTATCGGCGTTAAGCTTGTTGATGAGGATTGAGGAGGAAACGGGAAAATGTCACAGGTAGAAATCGTAAAGGTTCCTACTCGCATCCTTACTGACAAGGATGATATAGTGGAGGCAATAGATAAGTTTGCGGCGAAGGTGGGCGGCGTTGGCCCTGATGATGTGGTTTCCGTAGCGGAGAGCGTGGTTGCCGTCACTCAGGGCATGGCTGTCCGCCCGGAAGATTTGAAGATAAGCGTTTGGGCGCGAATTTTCTGCCGGGTATTCCCGGATATAGGCAGTCTGTCCACTCCCCATGGCCTGCAGGCTCTCTTTGATGTGGAGGGGACTTGGCGGGTTATCGGTTCTTTGGCGATCGGCCTTCTGGCGATGCCTTTCAAGAGAGGCGTGTTCTATGAGCTGGCCGGCTACCAGGCAGCCCTGATCGATGATGTGACCGGTACAATGCCGCCCTTTGATAAGCATGTTGTGTATGGACCAAAGGAGCCACAGAGGGTAGTAGAGGCCATAAGAAATCATTTTGGCTGTTACGGAGCGATGATCGCTGACGCAAACGATCTGCACAGGTGCAGGGTGGTTGGGGCCAGTAAGGGTCTGGAGGCAGATGAAGCAGCGAAGTTGCTGCTGGATAACCCCTTTGGGAACGCCTCTCAGAAGGTTCCCGTTGTTATAATCAGGGACTTTGGTAGATATATTAAGAGTAAGCAAAATTTGGAGAAGCCATTTGGACAATAAGAGAGTTGACGGACGCAGAAGCAATGATCTGCGTCCCTTAAAGATCACCCGGTTTTTTCAGCATGGCCCGGCTGGTTCGGTTCTCATTGAACTGGGCAATACAAAGGTGATATGCGCGGCCACCGTTGAACAGCGCGTTCCAACTTTCCGGCGGAATGCAAATGGAGAAAGCAAGGGCGGTTGGCTCAAGGCAGAGTACACTTTGCTGCCTTCGGCTACGGCTACCCGAACCCCCAGAGAAGCCATAAAAGGGAAACAGAATGGCCGTACCCATGAAATACAGCGGCTGATCGGACGCAGCCTGCGCTCCGTACTGGATATGAAGGCCCTAGGAGACAGAACGATAACAATTGATTGTGATGTTATCGAGGCAGATGGCGGGACCCGCACTGCTTCTGTTACAGGGGCGTTTATTGCCCTTGTGGATGCCTGCGAGAGTTTTTACGATCCGGAGAGCGGCCAGCCCTTCCCTGTAAAGGACTTTCTGGCGGCGGTAAGCGTTGGCATGGTAGCCCCAGCCCGCAAGAGAATTAAGAAGGGGCAGAGGATTGTCCTTGCCCCGGTGGAACCGGAGGAACCGCTGCTGGATCTGTGCTACGCCGAGGATAGTCAGGCCGCAGTGGATATGAATGTGGTAATGACCGGAAATGGTGAGTTTGTTGAGCTGCAGGGAACAGGTGAAGGGAGACCTTTTACTCTGGCTGAGCATCGGGCGCTTATAGAATTGGCTGCTCTGGGAATTGACCGCATAGTATCGTATGAAAAGGATCTTCTGGGAAACCATCTTGTCTGGAGAATCGGAAGGGAGGGCTGAGGCTATGGCAAAACTCAAAGCGGTAGTAGCGACAAAGAATGAAAAGAAAATGGCGGAGTTGATAGCGGCCTTTGATGGTCTTGATATAGATATCGTTCCCCTGTCCAGTTTTGAAGAAACCGCTGACCCGGTTGAAGACGGCGCCACCTTTGAGGAAAATGCCGTGATCAAGGCTAAGTATTATGCGGAGCGCCTCGGTGTGCCGGCCATCGCTGATGATAGCGGTCTCACTATAGAGAAGCTGGGCGGTGCCCCCGGCATATATTCTGCCCGCTACTGTGGCCATCATGGCAGTGATGATGAAAATAATGCCTACATGGTAAAGGAAATGCAGCGGATCGGCGCAGCGGATTCCCCGGCCGCCTATGAATGCGCCCTGGCCTTTGTGAACCGGTCAGATGGAACGATTCTTACCTCTCATGGCCGGATTTCCGGTGAGATTACTCTGATACCTCGGGGACAGGGGGGATTTGGCTACGACCCGTATTTTTACCTGGACAACGGCAGGACGATGGCGGAACTCACTCCGGAGGAAAAGGATGCCGTAAGCCATCGGGGAGAGGCGATCCGGGCAATGAGGTCCCTCTTGGAGAAGTACCTTAAATCTTGAAGCGGATAGCTAGTTTATTTTCATTTGTCATTTTTCTGAACGACGGCATTATAATAGCTGTTTATAAAACTTGATAGAATCCACTTCACAACTTTATTGATATATGTTAAACTCACTTTAGTTACCAATGATGCTTATCAACTGGTCTTATTTAAGGAGGGGTTATTGTGCGTGTTATTCAGGCTGAAGCAATTACCGAAGCTGTGGCAAAGCTTTGCAAAGAGACTTCCTACTACCTGCCGAAAGATGTCTATGATGCCCTAAAGAAGGGGCGGGAAACGGAAAAATCTCCGGTTGGTTGTGATGTTCTTGACCAGATTATAAGAAATGCCGAGATTGCCCGGGAAGAAGACCGTCCCATATGTCAGGATACCGGTATGGCGATCGTTTTTGCCGAAATAGGTCAGGATGTTCATATTGAGGGCGGAGCCTTTGAAGATGCCGTTAATGCCGGTGTTGCCAAGGGTTATGTCGACGGCTACCTTCGTAAGTCTGTCGTTAAGGAGCCTGTTTTTAATCGCGTTAATACAAAGGACAACACTCCAGCAATAATTTATGTTCGCATCGTGCCCGGTGACAAAATTTTGTTGAAGCTTGCGGCCAAGGGATTTGGCAGTGAAAATAAGTCCGGCTTGAAGATGCTTGTTCCGGCCGATGGCGTTGAAGGGGTAAAAGCTGCCGTGCTTGATATAGTAAAGCATGCAGATTGCAATCCCTGTCCGCCTATTGTGGTAGGCGTTGGGGTCGGCGGCACAATGGATGCAGCGGCTGTCCTCTCGAAGAAAGCCCTGCTCCGTTCTACTAATGTTCGTCACCCTGAGCCAGAGTATGCAAAGCTTGAAGAGGAACTGCTGGAAATGATCAATAAAACCGGTATTGGTCCTCAGCTTGGCGGTACTACAACTGCTCTGGCGGTAAACGTTGAATATATGCCGACCCACATTGCCGGATTACCGGTGGCTGTGACTATCAACTGCCATGCAATGCGTCATAAAGAATGTGAGCTTTGATTAGGGGAGGAAACGAAAATGGCTGAAAAGATCAGAATCAATACTCCGCTTACCCAAGAGCAGTCCCGTAAACTTAAGGCTGGCGACAGTGTTCTTATTACCGGCGTGATCTACAGTGCCCGTGATGCTGCCCATAAGGCAATGACCGAGGCCCTTGCCCGTGGGGAAAAGCTTCCTATTGATTGGAAAGACCAGATTGTTTACTATCTTGGCCCCACACCGGCTAAGCCGGGAGACCCCATCGGTTCTGCCGGGCCCACTACCAGCGGCCGCATGGATGCATATACTCCCACAATGCTTGAGCAGGGAATTACCGGCATGATTGGTAAAGGATCCCGAAATCCTGCAGTTGTTGAGGCCATGAAGAAGAATGGTACGACTTATTTTGCGGCTGTCGGCGGCGCGGCAGCTCTCATTGCAAAAACTATCAAGAAGTATGAAGTAATAGCCTATCCCGAGCTTGGTCCAGAGGCTCTGGCCGCGCTTACTGTTGAGGATTTCCCGGCTATTGTCGTAATCGATACTGAAGGTAACAACTTCTACGAAATTGGTCAGAAACCCTATCGTCAGATTTAATCCGGAGGCCAATAATGTTTAATATTACTTTTTACCTTCGCCGCCTGCATTCTTTGGTGGGACTCTTTATGGGAGCCTTTCTTATGATGCACATCGGCAACAACAGTGCTGTATTACTGGGGCCGGATGTGATGAATAACGTCATTGAAACACTGGATAAGATCCCAATGTATATCCGGTTACCTATGGAGCTGGCTCTCATAGCGGCGCCTTTTGGCTTTCATGCTCTGTATGGTATATATATTGCTCTTCAGGCCAATAATAACCCAATTCGGTACGGGTACCTTCAAAACTGGCAGTTTGCCCTTCAACGGTGGACAGCATGGTATTTGCTGGTATTCCTTGCCTGGCACGTTTACTATCTGGCTATCCATACCCGTATTACCGGCATTCGTCTTTGTTTTGAGTTCCTTCAGAGCTATTTGTCAAATCCTTTGTATTGGGTACTATATGTTCTGGGTATGTGGGCGGCCATATTCCATTTTACAAATGGAATAAATACTTTCTGCATGACCTGGGGCATTGCAAAGGGTCCCCGTATTCAGATGGTGATCAACATGGCCTGCATGGGGTTGTGCGGCGCTTTGTGCCTTGAGACGCTGGCCCTGATGCTGATGTATATTCTGCCAATATTCTGAGGAAAAGGAGAGCTCTATCGTGGCAAAGAAAAAATTTAAGGTTATCGTTGTCGGCGGCGGCCTCTCCGGCCTCATGGCTGCTCTTAAAATCTGCGAGGCGGGCAGTGAGGTTGATATATTCTCATATTGTCCCTTCAAGCGCAGTCATTCCCTCTGTGCCCAGGGTGGTATGAATGCCTGCATGGATACCAAGGGCGAGCATGACAGTGTCTATGAACATTTTGATGATACCGTTTACGGCGGCGATTTTCTGGCGGATCAGGTGGCAGTAAAGGGAATGTGTGAGGCTGCGCCGGCTCTTGTCCGTATGTTTGATCGCATGGGCGTGCCATTTACCCGCTCGGCAGAGGGTGTTCTCGACCTGCGGAATTTTGGCGGTCAGAAGAATAAGCGGACGGTTTTTGCCGGGTCCACCACCGGCCAGCAGCTCCTTTATGCTCTTGACGAGCAGGTGCGCAAATGGGAAACAAAGGGTCAGGTCAAGACTCATGTTTTCTGGGAATTTTTACGTATCATTAAAAACCGGGAGGGCGTATGCTGTGGCATAGTTGCCCAGAATATGAACTCCATGGAAATTGAGGCTTTCCGCGCTGACGCGGTGATTCTGGCCACCGGCGGTCCTGGTATGATTTTTGGTCGCTGCACGGCGTCTACTATCTGCAACGGGTCGGCTGTTTCAGCCGTTTATCAGCAGGGCGCCCGTATAGCTAACCCGGAATTCGTACAGATTCATCCCACGGCGATTCCCGGCTCTGATAAGAACCGCCTTATGTCTGAGGCCTGTCGCGGTGAAGGCGGCCGCATTTGGGTATATAAGGACGGAAAACCTTGGTATTTCCTTGAAGAAATGTATCCGGCTTATGGCAATCTCGTCCCCCGTGATATTGCTTCCCGGGCTATTTATGATGTATGCGTAAATCAGCATTTAGGGGTTAATGGAGAAAATAAGGTATACCTTGACCTTTCCCACATTCCCAGTGATTATCTGGAAAAGAAACTCGGCGGTATCCTTGAAATGTACTCTGAGTTCATGGGTGAGGATCCCCGTAAGGTGCCGATGGAAATCTATCCTTCCGTTCACTATTCCATGGGGGGAATTTGGGTAGACAGGAAGCATAATACAAATATTCCCGGACTGTTGGCTTCCGGTGAGTGCGATCACCAGTATCATGGCGCAAACCGCCTCGGGGCAAACTCACTTCTGTCCGCTGCATATTCAGGAACTATTTCCGGGCCTGAGGCGCTTAGGTGGGCAGAGAAGGGTGAGCGTGGTTCTACCATTACCGATGGTGAACTGGAAGAAGCCCGCATGGAATGCGTTCATGAATATGAACGTATTTTGAAGATGGATGGCAGTGAAAATCCTCGCCAGCTTTATCATGAGCTGGGAGAATTGATGAACCGTTACGTAACCATTGAACGGGTAAACGCCGATCTTGATTACTGTTATGGAGAAGTTAAGAAGATACTTGCCCGTTGGAATGATATCGGAGTTACCGATCGAGGCAAATGGGCAAATCAGGAATGTATGTTTGTGCGTCAGCTGCGTAACATGATCATTTATGCTCTTGTGGTCATCAAAGCGGCACGCCTCCGTGATGAATCCCGGGGAGCTCACTTCAAACGGGAATTTCCTACCCGCGATGATGAGCATTTCCTGAAGGAAACTATAGCGGACTATGATCCGAAAACTGAAGACCCGATAATCACCTATGGTGATTTTGATCATTCTATAATCAAACCACGGCTCCGCAATTATGCGGTGGCGAAGTAAGGGAGGGGCAGAGAAATGGCCTTACAGAAAACTGTAACTTTTATCATTGAACGCCAGGACAGCCCCACTGGCAAGCCTTATACTCAGGAATTTGAAATTCCCTGGCAGCCAGCCCTTAATGTTGTTGCTGCACTGATGGAAATTCAGAAAAATCCGGTTACCAAGGATGGCAAAAGGGTTTCTCCCGTAGTATGGGAATGCAACTGCCTTGAAAAGGTTTGCGGCGCTTGCATGATGGTCATTAACGGAAAGGCACAGCAGGCCTGCTGCGCCCTTGTTGATAATCTCAAGCAGCCGATTCACTTGGCTCCGGCCCGGACCTTCCCGGTAATACGGGATCTTCTCATTGACCGTACCGTAATGTTTGAGAACCTGAAACGCATCCAGGGATGGATCAATGTTGACGGTACCTGGGAGGTCCGTATTCCGCCCCGTCAGAATCCTAATACCGCCGCGACAGCCTATGAGATTTCTCATTGCATGACCTGTGGCTGCTGCTTGGAAGCCTGCCCAAATGTTGGGCCCCAGTCAGATTTCATTGGACCGTCCCCCATTGCTCAGGCTTATATGTACAACATCAATCCTTTAGGAGCATATGATAAATCAAATCGCCTGAATGCGTTGATGGAAAAGGGCGGTATCACCAGCTGCGGCAACAGTGGAAACTGCGTGAAAGCCTGTCCTAAAGGGATAAAGCTCACCACATATCTGGCACAGATAAATCGGGATGTGAATATCCAGGCCCTAAAGAATATTTTCGACTACTGATTTTTTGTAGAGGCTGCCGCAAGGCAGCCTCTCAGTTTATCACAGAACACACCGGTCATTTCCACTAAAGGGGAGTCTGTTTTGAGAGCGGCTGCCTCCCGTAAAATGGAGACTCTATTAGAAAGACAATATCTCGAAATTTACCGGGGAAAATCCATAAAAAACAACAGAAATTACCAAATATTTACGATGATTATAGGTGAATTGTTTGACAGTTTTATAAATTTACACTATAATATGTGCAATGATTTTTAATCCTTTATGGATATGAATGAAAGGTAAAGGTGAGTTTCGTGGATCTCAATCAGGAAGCAATGGTAGTGCATAGAGAAAATAACGGCAAGCTCGCAACTATTGGCAAAGCAAAGCTGACAGATGCCCATGACTTGGCGATTCTTTATACCCCTGGTGTTGCAGAGCCCTGCCGGGCCATTGAGAAAGAAGAAGATCTTTCCTTTGAGCTTACCATGCGTGGAAACTGCGTAGCAGTAATCAGCGATGGTACCCGCGTACTCGGTCTCGGAAATATTGGTGCCGCCGCCGCTATGCCGGTTATGGAAGGTAAGTCTATCCTCTACAAGACTTTCGGTGATATTGACTCTGTCCCTGTTTGCCTTGACACTCAAGACAAGGACGAGTTTATCAAGACTGTAAAAATTCTCCAGAAGAATTATGCGGGCATCAATCTTGAGGATATTCAGTCTCCTAAATGCTATGATATAGAGGATGCTCTGAAGACAGAATTGGATATTCCTGTATTCCATGATGACCAGCATGGTACCGCTATAATTTGTGCGGCAGCCGTTCTCGGCGCCCTTCGCTATGTAAAGAAGGATATCGGTGAGGTTAAGGTGGTTCTCTCTGGCGCCGGTGCGGCCGGGACTGCTATCTGCCGCCTCCTCCTTGACTTGGGCGTAAAGAACATGATAATGCTGAACTCCAAGGGCGCTATGTATGAGGGAATGGATATGTCCCGGGTAAACCGCGTACAGGCGGAGCTCCTGAAGCGCACCAACCGGGAAAAATTCCAGGGAGACCTTGCCGCCTGTGCAAAGGGAGCTGATGTGCTTCTCGGTGTTTCCTCTGCCGGTCTCTTTACCCAGGAAATCATCAAGAGCATGAATAAGGATGCGATCGTATTCGCTATGGCAAATCCGGTTCCTGAGACCAGCTATCAGGCTGCCAAGGAGGCTGGCGCTGCTGTTGCCGGTACTGGCCGCAGCGATGCTCCTAACCAGGTCAACAATGTTTCCGTATTCCCGGGGATTTTCCGCGGCGCCCTTGATGTTCGGGCCCGCGCCATCAATGAAGAGATGAAGCAGGCAGCGGCCCGGGCAGTTGCTTCCATTATTCCTGACGAAGAGCTGCGCGATGACTATGTTGTTCCACCGGTCTTTGATGAGCGGGTTGCTCCGGCTGTGGCTGCGGCGGTTGCGAAGGCTGCCATGGATACTGGCGTGGCCCGCATTAAGGTTGACCCGGAAGTTATCCGTCAGCGGACGCTGGAGCGTATCCGTAAGAACCACGCCAATGCCGCAAAGGTACTGGAATAATTTCTAAATATAGAGATTCTTTAAGGGCTGCTTTACAGCGGCCCTTTTTTTGTGTATTTTTCTTAAAAAATAATTTAGTCAAAAAGTCAAAAAGCGTTTGACTTTTTGACTAAATTGTATATAATGGGTTTAGTAAATCAATTGTGAGCAATTGCAACAGATTGAAGATCGAAATAGAGGAGGAATAAATCATGCAACAGGATAAATACACTCAAAAGGCGTTGGAGGTCATTCAGAAGGCACAGCAGGCCGCTGTGGTCAGGTATAATCAGGAAGTAACCGGGACTCACCTGTTTTGGGCGTTGTCTAACGACCCAGACGGCCTTTTGGAAATTATCTTCAAATCAAATGAGGTGAATGTTCCACAGCTTAAGGAAAAGCTGGAGAAGAAGCTTGATACATTTCCGCAGGTAAAGGGTGTTGACTATCTGAATATCAGTATAGATGCCACCCGTATCATAGGCAAGGCAGAGGCTTTGGCAAAAGAAATGGGGGATGAATATGTATCTACCGAGCACCTTTTATTGGCAGTTGTCAGCGACGGCAGTCCGGATGTTCAGGAACTGGCAAAGAAATCCGGGCTCACTGAGAAGGGCATTCGCAATGTGATCCGAAAGAATCGCAGCGGGGCAGTGGATGGAGAAAATCCGGAGGAGCGCTATAAGGCCCTGAAAAAATATGGCAGAGATGTCACGGAAGTTGCCGCAAACGGAAAGCTGGATCCGGTCATCGGGCGGGATGACGAAATAAGGAGAACGATTGAGATACTCTCCCGCAGGACAAAGAATAACCCGGTGCTTATCGGTGAGCCTGGTGTTGGTAAAACGGCTATCATCGAAGGGCTTGCCCGTCGAATCGTGGCCGGAGACGTCCCTGAGTCATTGAAAAATAAGACCCTGTATTCCCTCGATATGGGAGCGCTTATTGCCGGGGCAAAGTTCCGCGGTGAATTTGAGGAGCGCTTGAAGGCGGTTCTCGGTGAAATAGCCAAATCTGATGGGCAGATTCTGTTATTTATTGATGAGCTTCATACTGTTGTCGGGGCCGGGGCCGCCGAGGGAGCAATGGACGCGGGTAACCTCCTGAAGCCTATGCTGGCCCGGGGAGAATTGCGCTGTATCGGAGCTACTACCCTCAATGAATATCGGAAGTATATTGAAAATGATGCTGCCCTGGAGCGCCGTTTCCAGCCGGTCATGGTGGCAGAACCGACTGTTGAGGATACCATTTCAATTCTTCGTGGCTTGAAGGAACGATACGAAGTTCACCATGGGGTACGCATTCGGGATGCGGCGCTGGTGGCAGCGGCGGCAATGTCTGACCGCTATATAGCCGACCGTTTTTTGCCGGATAAGGCAATCGATTTAGTGGATGAGGCTGCAGCCAAACTCAGGACGGAGATTGAATCCGTACCGGCTCCCATCGATGATGTCCGCCGTAAGATCCTTCAGCTTGATATTGAAGAGCAGGCCCTGAAAAAGGAAAGCGACGGGGCTTCAAAAGAGAGGTTGACCAATCTTTTGGCTGAAAAGGAAGACTTGAAAAAGAAGGAGCAGGAACTGACCGCCGGTTGGGAAGCAGAGAAGAAGGAAATCCTCAGGGTGAAGTCAATCAAGGAGGAAATCGATAATATCGGCCGTCAGATGGAGGCGGCGGAACGGGAAGGAAATCTTAGCCGGGCCGGTGAACTAAAATACGGCAAGCTGCCGGAGCTGCAAAAGCAGTTGTCCGAAGCTGAGAAGCGAAGCAGCGAGAAAGCGGAACAGGGCAATGAGGGACGATTGCTCAGAGAGGAGGTCGGAGAAGAAGACATTGCAAATGTGGTCAGCCGCTGGACTGGTATCCCGGTATCTCGAATGCTTACAGGAGAGCGGGAGAAGCTGATTCACCTGGGAGATGTTCTGCACAAGAGAGTCATTGGTCAGGATGAAGCGGTTGACGTTGTCAGTGATGCTATAATCAGGGCCAGAGCTGGCATTAAGGACCCGGCCCGTCCTATCGGTTCCTTTATCTTCCTGGGTCCTACCGGCGTAGGCAAGACGGAGTTGGCCAAGACGCTGGCGGAAGTGCTTTTCGATGATGAACGCAGCATGATCCGCATCGATATGTCCGAATATATGGAGAAACACAGCGTTGCCCGCCTTATCGGCGCGCCTCCGGGTTACGTGGGGTACGATGAAGGCGGTCAGCTGACGGAGGCAGTTCGACGCCGTCCCTATAGCGTCATCCTGCTGGACGAGATAGAGAAAGCACATCGTGACGTGTTCAACGTTCTTTTACAAATCCTTGACGATGGGCGCCTGACCGACGGAAAAGGCAGGGTAGTAAGCTTTAAGAATACAGTCATCATCATGACCAGCAACCTTGGTTCTGAGGCTATCCTGACAAAGGGTTTCAAAGAAGCCGAGGAAACCGTTCACGGAATGCTGAAGGAATATTTCCGCCCGGAATTCCTCAATCGGATCGACGATATCGTCGTATTCAAGGCTCTGGCCAAGGATCAGGTTGAAGGGATCGCCCGCCTGCTGTTATCCAATCTCGCCAAGCGGTTGGAGAAGCAGTTGAAGCTGAGTATCACCTATAGTGATGAGCTGGTTTCCTATCTGGCAAAAGCTGGCTTTGATCCGGCGTTCGGCGCTCGTCCCTTGAAGCGACTTATCAGCCATCGCCTTGAAACTGAGCTGTCCAGAGAGATAATCAAAGGAACTATAGCCGAGGGGGATAGCGTGGCTGTAGGGATTGATGGTGAAAAACTGACATTTGAGAAAAAGTAATTTACCTTAAATAAAAAGCATCTCTGTTCGTTGATTTGGACAGAGATGCTTTTTAGCGTTAAAGTAAAATTTTGGGAGTGCAGATTTTTATTTTACGATCCTGATTCTTCTCTGAGGCTGGGCCTATTTTTCACCAATTACGCCGCCAGGTCAGCCTTTTTATATAGTTGATGGCCGTACTCATATCCGAGCAGCCGGTATAGACAATGCCAGGACATTCCAGCAGGGCGGTGGATGTAATGTCTCACCAGATAATCAATAGCTGCCGCCGCCCCCGCCGTGACTGCTATTGGAAGAGCTGAAGGAACAGCCGCCGTTATTATTGCTTGCCTTTGGGCGGGGGACAACGGCAACTGTCTGGTAGAGATAACTGTCGTTGGAGGCATAGAGCTTGAAACTACTCCGGTCAAGGTAGTTACCGGCCCCGGAGGCAGCGGCAACGTTACTCATGGCGGCGATCCGGGCGGAACGGCGTTTAGCGGCAAAAAGATAGCCGATAGCCAGGGACATGAAGGCAATAACTATCTTTTCGAGGGTGGTATCTACCACGGTCATGGCTTCGCCGGTCCGGTTGTAGTATCCGGCCAGTTCCCCGGCCTTACCGGCAAAGGTAGCATAGGCGGTGTAAAGGTCGTTGGATTTCAGATGAGGCACTATCTCCATGCTGATGTATTCAACATGGTCCTTATTATCGCCGTCATTTTTGCCAAAGGCGGGCTTCATTTTTTTATCAGTGGCAATATACCATTTCCGGCTTCTTACATCCTGAACGAAAACGATGGCCCCAGTACCGGCGGTTTCTGCACATTTGTCGGCAAAGTTGTTTGCGTAGGTTCCGATCCTTTTTTCATTGAGACCCTGATTGAGAATGGCTACACAGAGGGCGGCGCCGGATTTTTGCGACTCGGCGGCCAGAATCTGGTCGATTTTTTGCAGGTCGCCACTCTTTAGTAAGCCTGTATAATCAATGATGTAATTCCCGGCTTGAGCAGCTTTCTGTTGAGCTTTTTTCTGAGGCTTTCTTGTCTGTTGCCGATTCTGGGCAGCACAGGTTACATCGGGGGAAAATGTAACTGCGGAGAAAAAGGCAGAAAAGGAAAATACAAGAGCCAGGAGGATAGAATATAATCTGTTGTTTTTCACCACTCACTCCTCCTTAAATAAAGCCGACCATCCAGGTAAGACCACCAAGTACTACTCCAGACCCAATGGCTGCCTTAAGGAAATCCTTGCGGAAGAAAGAAGCTTTCTTGTCCTCATCGATAGGAAGGGCGCCGACCATCCTCCCGGTCTGGCCATTCATCATAAAAGTATAGGGTTTATCCTGGTAGCGGGTAGTGAGGATCCAGACAGGAACCATGGCATAGGATATGGTGCCGTTCTGCTTGACTACAAAATGGTTCTCCTCAGCACAGGAATCCCAGCCGGAAGCAGTATCTCTCAGCATATCGCAGCAGGAGTTTTCAATGCGGGTGGTGATGCGGGGCTCTACCGATTCCGCCTCAATATCGTACTTGTCAGCCAGATAGCCCGCCATGTATTGGGAACTGAAGGGGATCATTTCACTGTAGTCAAAAGGTTCAATGCTGTCCATATACTCATCCTGCATACGAGCGGAACCGTCAGCGGGGACCCGCTCAAACTTCATGGTTGCCGACCTGTCCAGACGGTAGTGACTGGTAGTGGTTATGACCTTATCAGAGGTGGTTAATACAGCATCGCTGGTAGCATTGTATATAGCGGAGGCGTCAGCAGTGGTATCAAAAAGCCAGAAGGGAACGAACATCCCCTGTATCTGCTCAACTCGATTATTGGCGGTAAAGGCGTCCGGCAGCAGTTCCTTACCATGGTAGAATTCCTTTAGCCTGGCCACCGCGTCCTTTTTTGTGAGTTTGAAGGGAATGATGAAGTCGGGACGAATATCCCCGGCAAACCGTCCGGGAAGCATGGCGGGATTACCGCAGTAGCAGCATTCCGTGGCCATTGTGTTGTCATCGGCCACCAGTTCGGCTCCACAGGAGGAACAGGTGAATACCCGCATTGCCGCGATTTCTTCCGGGCTGAATTCGCCGCTGCCGGCCCGCTTTTCCCACTTTGCATCTTCGGCGGCCTGCATTTTTGCCGCATCCTCTTCTTTCTTTGCGAAGAGCTGTTCAATCACCTGGGCTTCAAACTCGGTGCCGCAGTATTCGCAGGTCACTTTACCGTTTTTTGGAGTGTAGGCAAGGGGCGCGTCGCAGGAGGGGCATTTGTAGCTTACAGTTGTTGAGGCCATAAACTCATCTCCTTGATTATAAAGAAAATATGGGGGAGTGCAGTAGCCCGCCCCCATTTTCAAGGTGCTGATGGTTATTATTTAACTTGGTCGTTTTCGTCGAATGGATCACCGCACTGGGGGCAGAACTTGGGAGGGCGCTTTGGATCCTCGGGCTTCCAGCCGCATTTGTCGCAGCGATAAAGGGGTGCGTCCGCCGGTCTCTTATTGCCGCAATTGGGGCAGAAATTACCCTGGTTTACCTGACCGCAGGTACAGATCCATCCCTCTTGCTGGGGAGTGTTTTTTTTCGAGCCGCAGTTCGTGCAGAACTGTCCATGATTTATCTGCCCGCAGCTGCTGCATTTCCAGGCAACCGCTGCCGGTGTTTGCGAGGGCGGAGTTGGCTGCTGAGGAGTCATGACATTATTCATGCCGCCTACCGCGCCAACCATACCGGCCCCCATGCTGCCGGCCATGTTCATTCCCATAAAGCCAATCGCTGGGGCCATGCCGCCGGACTCGTTTCCGGCTGCCGTCTCCATGGCTTTGATGGTACCGCCGATGATATGGCCTCGAGCAATGTTCGGATCCTGCAGACCGTAGTTCAGCTGCCGTTCATTCAAATCCTTAATGAGCGGAGCATATTCGTCAGTCACTTTGACATTGGTGACATCAAATTTAACGATTTCAATGCCGCGCAGATCGCGCCACTCTTTGCTGAGCACCTCGTTCAGCGCTTCGCGAATCTCTTTGTTGTGGGCGGTCAGCTGGCTGTAGCGGATGTTCTGGGCGGAAACCTGAGCAAACGCGTCATGGAGAGAAGATATTACGCTGGCCTTCAGCTGACCGTCAATTTCTTCCCGGTTGTACTCATCGGCTACATTGGCGGCGATGTTGTTGTAGAAAAGAATCGGATTGGTTATGCGGTAGCTGTACTGGCCAAAGCAGCGAATTTCAATGTCGAGATCCACATTGAGCTTCTGGTCGCAGATATGAAAGGGGATACCGGAAGGGGTGCCGTATTTGTTGCCCATTATTTCCTTGGTGTTGATGTAGTATACCCGCTGGTCCTTGCCCGGGTCACCGCCAAAGGTAAAGCGCTTGCCCATCTGTTTGAATACGGCCACGACGTTTTCCTTGAAGTCGCCGAGACCCTGGCTGTTCATGATGGATGGCTCGGTGGAGGCATCGTATGTGTAGCGGCCTGGTTCGGCGCACATATCAACGACCTTGCCGTCCTCCACGATGAGCATACATTGACCGGCGTTGATATCAATGGCGCTTCCGCTGGAGATGATATTATCTTCAGCCGATGTGTTAGAGCTGCGGCCCATTGAGGAGGTCCGTTTACGGCCCTTAGTAATCAGTACGTCAGCGGGAAGAGAATCGCAGTAAATAAATTCTTTCCACTGGTCAGCCATTACTCCGCCAAATGCGCCAGCTGCTGCTTGAATTAGTCCCATTGTGTATTTCCTCCATTATTTATTATGATAATTATAAGTATAACTAGGCTCTCTGATTTTTTTATAATTAACTGTCATTTCAAATATCCCAGCCGATGAAATTCGTTTTTGGGGTGCATCTGTCTATACTTTGCAGAACGAAGGCCATGTTTTCATGGGTTGCCCCAAAGGCTTCATCCAGACCGGCTTTGTATGAATCAGGAATTTCCATAAACTTTAAGGCCATGTGCATGTAATCTTTAATGACGATAGGCGCATATCCTCGCTTTGCGGCAAGCTGAGCCTTAAACCGGTAGCCAAAATACATATAGCTGTTCTTTATGTCAGTGATATCTTCGTATGCGGCGATCCTTTCGTCACATTCCGCTTCTGCCTCGTCTTCCTGTCCTATGTCAGTGAGAAGGTTCCAGCGGTCAGCCCATAGCTCGCCACGGAGAACAAACTTATAGAGAAAGTCAGTACCCTCTGCCAGTTCGATCGCTCTGTTGATGAAGTGGATAGCCGCTTTGTATTCTTTTTTTGTCCGGAGTAGCTCCGCCAATCGCTGAAGTCCGGATATTTTTTCCTCTACGTCTTCACTATCTTCAATATCAATATCGGCCGGCTCAATGGATTTGAAGAGTTCTATTGCGTCCTCTTCGTGGCCTGGTATGGAGGGAAGGGACAGGAACTTGGCCAGACGGCAGCAGGAATGCCAGTCTTCAACTCCGCCTGCGAAAATGGAAAGGGGAGGGGGATTCTTTGAAGCAGAGACAATATTTACAAGTTTTTTGAATTCCATCTGAGTCATAAGGTGGACCTCACTTTCGATAGTTGATTATAGCAAAAAATTATATGGTCCGCTATTGATATTTTGTTGGCCTTGAGTTATCATAATCCAAATATCTATAGGGGTGTTGTGCGTTTATCCCTATGGAATGATTCGGAAATTTAAAATATAGAAAAGAGGGATTTTGGTGGCTTACTACTATTCTGAGCCTTCGCACACTTTTGGTGAATATCTGCTTGTTCCGGGGTACTCCTCTGATAAATGTATTCCTACGAATGTATCGTTAAGAACACCTCTTTGCCGCTATAAGCGTGGTGAGGAGCCGAGACTTTCTATGAATATTCCGATGATGTCAGCTATTATGCAGGCTGTATCTGACGACAGACTTGCTGTCGCGCTTGCGCGAGAGGGCGGAATCTCCTTTCTGTACGGTTCTCAGACGGCGGAGGATCAGGCGGCAATGGTTCGTCGTGTAAAGAACTATAAAGCAGGATTTGTAAATAGCGATGCAAACCTCACTGTTGATATGACATTGGCTCAAGTGCTTGAGTTGAAGGAAAAAACCGGTCATTCCACGATGGCCGTTACGGATAACGGAACCTCCAGCGGAAAGCTTCTTGGCGTTGTTACCAGCCGTGACTATCGCGTTTCCCGTATGTCCATGGATACTCCGGTCAAAGAGTTTATGACTCCCTTTGAGCGGCTTATTTATGCAGACGAGGATACCACCCTCGGTGAAGCAAATGACCTCATTTGGGATAACAAGCTCGACATGATTCCAATTATTGATAAGAATCAGTGTCTGAAATATATGGTATTCCGTAAGGACTATACGACAAATAAAGAAAATACCATAGAGCTTACCGACTGCAGTAAGCGCTATTGTGTCGGCGCTGGTATCAATACCCGCGATTATGCAGAGCGTGTACCAAAACTGTTGGATGCCGGTGTAGATGCGCTCTGCATTGATTCCTCCGAAGGTTTTTCAGAGTGGCAGCGCATTACCCTCAACTACATTCATGAAAACTTTGGCAGCGATGTAATCGTTGGAGCGGGTAATGTAGTTGATAAAGAAGGCTTCCGTTTCCTGGCTGAGGCTGGGGCTGACTTCATCAAGGTGGGGATTGGCGGCGGCTCCATCTGTATTACCCGTGAGACAAAGGGCATTGGCCGTGGGCAGGCGACCAGCTTAATTGAAGTCGCTAAGGCTCGGGATGAATACTTTAAGGAAACTGGTATTTATGTGCCGGTTGTTTCTGACGGCGGTATCGTTCACGATTACCATATTACCCTTGCCTTGGCTATGGGTGCTGACTCCGTGATGCTTGGCCGTTATTTCTCCCGCTTTGATGAGTCTCCTTCCGATAAGGTGAAGATCAATGGCACCTTCTATAAAGAGTATTGGGGTGAGGGCTCCAACCGTGCCCGCAACTGGCAGCGTTACGACCTGGGTGGCGCTCAGAAGCTTTCCTTTGAAGAGGGCGTCGATTCTTATGTCCCCTATGCCGGGTCTTTGAAGGACAACGTTGCCATTACACTGGCAAAGGTTCGTTCCACCATGTGCAACTGCGGTGCTCTCGACATTAAGGATTTCCAGGACAAGGCGAAGCTTACCCTCGTATCCTCAGTTTCCATCGTTGAAGGCGGCAGTCATGATGTTATCCTTCGGGACAAGTTCGCGGGACGTTGATTGACTGATCAATAGCAATAAAAATGACAGGGAAGCCTTGGCTTCCCTGTCATTTTTATTGCTCTATGGGGAATGAATTCGTTTTGTTACATAGCATTATGTTTCCGGATCGAAGACGAAGCGGTTTGTCCTTTGCCCTAAATAATAGGCGGCAAATTGTTTGGCTGTACGGCCGTTGCGGCCGCTGTGTTCCAATTCCCAACGCTTACCCTCAATGCGAAGTTCCTCTGGATTTAGAATTACGCCTTCCTGGCGAAGATCATGATCAATTATTGCCAGGTATTCATCCTGGCTGGGAGCTCGGAATTTAATGATCAGACCAAATCTGTCGGAGAGTGACACAGTCTCGTTTACACTATCGCTGTTGTACAGCTCAGAATCGACAGCTTCTTCATGGTCGCTCCAGGTTTCATGAATGAGGTGACGGCGGTTGCTGGTGGCATAGATGAGAACGTTTTCCGGCCGGGGTTCTACACCGCCTTCTATGGCGGACTTGACATATTTGTAGTCGCTTTCGCTTGTTTCAAAAGAAAGGTCATCAAGGTAAATGATAAATTTCTTGCTGGCAAAAAGCCGAAGATGTTCCATTACGCCGGGAAGGTCCTTCAGCTGATGTTTCTTTATCTGAACAAGGCGCAGACCATGACGGAAATACTCGTTGGCAAGAGCCTTAATGCAGGTGGACTTTCCTGTGCCACGGTCCCCAACCAGCAGGGTGTTATTGGCTGGGAGTCCGGAAAGGAACGCAAGAGTATTCTTGACAAGGGCTTCCTTTTGGCGCTGATAGCCAATGATATCTTTCAAGAGCGCCGGTTCAAAATTTTGTATCCCCTTAAGCATCGTGGTATCACTGTTCCAGGAAAAAGCCTTGTAAACAGCAATGTCACCGTAACCGTAGGTCCTGTAATAGCTAAGGAACCCATCCACAAGGTCAGAAACAGACGCTGCGTTGGAAATAACAGAAGAAACAAAGGCATTGACCTCTGTCTTATCCGCCTTATTGGTTGACTGGTAATCATCCAGGAAAATGGGAGCACCTTTAATCAGCTCAGAAGGCTTATAAATAAAAAGCGGCAGAAGTACTTCTATGTCATGAACGAAGGCTTCTTTAAGACTGGTGCCAATCTGCCCGCCAGAGCGCTCAAGGGTACTGTTCACTATATTTTGGTCGGTTAAAAGGCGGTTTACGACATATGAACGAAGAATGTTACCGGAAAAGTTGCTGTTTTCGGCGGCAATAATCAGTGCAGCAATAGCCTCTGAGCCGGAAGAATCAGGGGATGTCATGGCCGCTGCTACGGCATTGATTACAGGGTCATTGGTCAAACTGCGGCAGACCAATAAATCTGAGGGAGAAAAATTTTTGTTCATAGTTAAATCCTTTCAAAATACGCTTTTTATAACATCGTTGTTCAGGGAAATGCCACAAGTATTTTCCTTTCTCATTGCGTTCAACGATGATGAAGATAGTAGCTCCATCATGTTAATTCAAACAGACATTACTTACGACCTTGAGCAGGGGTCATACCTTCATCGCTATACTGCGCTTATTATATATTCATAGGTATAAAAAGAAAAGGACAATCTATCGGGATAAACTGTAAATAAGCCGGTTTTTTCTATTCAGATAATCAGTTGTATAATAAACGCCATTTTGACTTTCTCGGTGGTCAAAGCCGTAAGCGCGGCGGCTTACAGCCAGGACCGGCGGGGCTTGAATCC
>CAJTSO010000002.1:0-74262 GCA_910579115.1 uncultured Selenomonadaceae bacterium | reverse complement strand
GGCGAAGCATTGCCACCATTTCTCCAGATCCTCGATGAATTTATCGGGGGAAGGAAATAGTCTTTTGGTAAGACCCGATTCGCAGCCTATTTCTGAGTCAATGGTGTCCTCTTCGTACCATTTAAGCAGGTCAGCAGGCGTTGCCTTGTCCCAGCGCTCAATGAAGGAACGGAACAAATAGTCATGGTACGGATAGATTATCGGATCTCCCGTGCCAGCATCCACATTCTGGGCAGATGACAGTTCGGCGCTTGGGACGATATCAATCGTTCCCTGAGGGATGACATCCCGCTTAAAGACTTTTTGATTGAGGTATTGGGCAAGGTCGTACACCTGATGCTTCCACAGGTCGGCCAAAGCACAGAGGAATCCTGCCTGGTCACCATAGAGGGTCGAATAACCTACTGTAAGCTCCGCCTTGTTTGCATTGCAGGTAAAGGCACCGCCAAAGGCGGCGGCAAATCCGGCAAGGACTCTTGCCGAACGGTCGCGGGCCTGAATGTTTTCTCTGATAAAGTCGCTGACTTTGAAACGTGTTATGTTTCCTTTGAAGTAAACGGAAGTGTTATCAATCTGATTAACGGTGAGGCTCACACTGTCCTCAATCGGAGCGACTGCGTACCGGCAGCCGATAGCCTGAGCCAAACGCTTGGCTAAATCCTTTGTGGTGGCTGAATTAAACTGACCAGGCATATTGATGAGCAGGAGGTTTTCCGGGGAAAGGACTGTTGCATAAAGGGCAGCGGCAACGGCGCTGTCTATCCCACCGGATATACCGATAACAACCCTGTTTATTCCCGTACTCATGAGAAAATGCTTTATTCCGTAGCTCAGAGCGGCAAAAATGCTCTCAGTTTCAGACGATACCGGGGTTATGCAGGGATTACGGTGGCCCGTAATATTTATGGCTTTCGCCGGTTTCGTATATTCTACGTAAAGAATATCCTCGCTATAGGAAGCAGCCGATACTATAATTTTTCCCCTGTTGTCATAGGCAGTAGAGGAACCATCAAAAGTATATACAGTTTTTCCGTTGTTTTGGATACCTGTATGATTGATATAAAGCAGAGGAATATTGTATCGACAGGAATTGTCGCCAAATACCCGGTGCCTTTTCTCGTTCTTTCCCAAAGTGAAGGGAGAGGAGGATATGTTAACAAATATGTCCGGAGATTTGCCATATTGCTCGAGGCTATGGTCAACAAGAGTATCGGCTACCTGTAAATCGTAGTCATCTCCCCAGCCATCTTCGCAAATCAGTCTGCCAATAAGATATGTTTCGCCGTTAATGGTTACAGGAAGGGGCAGGAGCAAATCCCTGGGGGAGACATTCATTTCGTAAGCCAGTTTCCGCAGACTGAAAAAGTAACGACTGTCATCAAATTCCCGATAATTAGGGAGAAGAGTTTTTATAGAAAAGGGATAAGGGGCTTTATCGGTAGTAATAAGCTTTCCATGCTGTGCCGTAAAAAATGAATTGTATTTACGGATGCGGCCATCGTTGTTGCGTTTGGCTGGGTCAACAGCAACGCTGCCAAATATTACAGCAATACCAAGATGTTTAGTAGCAGCAATAATTCGTTCATTTTGCGCAGTACAGTCAGCAAGGAAAGCTTCTGACTCCCAGGTATCTCCTAAGAGGTAGCCGGGCACAGCCATTTCGGAAAAAACAGCCAGCTGGGCATTATTACATTTTGCCTCGGACATCAGTTTGATCATATTATCGGCATTGTCACGAGGCTTGCCAGGAAGCACTTCGGTTTGTACAAGGGCAATTTTTAGGGGCTTTGACACAGTGAACCTTCTTTCAAGTGATGGATAAACTATAATGCAGTCTTTCGGGAAATTGCAGGGAAATTTCTTTGGCATTCAATAGCTGAAAGATATCTTCCACTCTAATTAAGTAAGCGGCGGATTTTGCTTTAGCGGACACGGTGAAGCTCATGGCTCTGCCGTCGCTATACGCCGAAGGAATAAAAACAGCAGGGGTGCTTTTATGAATAATTGCGTTGTAATTATCTAGGGAACAGGTAGCATGATATTTATTGCAAATTCAAGAAAAATAGCATAATATCAAATAAGTAGAAATGGATGACTGGTTCCGCCAAGGGTTATGAAAAGAGGTAAGAGATGGTAAAAAAGAAAGCGGCTCCGAAGACGAATGCGGCACGGATACTGGATAATCTTAAAATTGACTATGAGTTAATGGAATACCCGGTGGATGAAGATGACCTTTCGGCTGTCCATGTGGCGGCTTCTGTTGGTCTTCCAGTAGACGTGGTATTCAAGACACTGGTCATCCGTGCAGACAAGGATGTAATCATGTGCTGTATTCCCGGAGCAGCAGAGGTTGATCTAAAAAAACTGGCCGTTTTGTCAGGCCATAAGCGCTGTGAACTGGTGCCATTAAAAGATGTTTTAGGGTTAACAGGCTACATTCGTGGTGGTTGTTCACCCCTTGGAGCAAAAAAAGTATATCCGGTGTTTATTCATCAGGCAGTTTTTAATCACGAAAGAGTTGCTGTCAGCGCGGGAAAACGGGGAGAACAGCTTGTGCTGGTCCCTGTCGATTTAGTAAAGGCCACAAACGCTGTTGTTGGCGATGTTGTTCACTAATTTATAGCTTAAAATTAGCACAGGAGGTAGGCAAAATCAAGGCGTATTTAGACGGCAGTTTGCAAATATGCAAATATGTAAGTATTTTTGTTTTTTTAGCAGGGATTTACCGGATGATGGCGAAACATTGATACTAGGAAATGCCAATTGAATATTTGTGCGAATTAAGAAAAACATTTATTTTCATTAGTAAAGGAGACTGATTGTTATGGTGAAGCAATTTATTTATGTTGATACCCGCCAGCAGGTATCAAAAGTAGACGGTGCTGCCTACTACACCGTGTTTAAGTTTGAGCGGGAACTGTCACAGGAAGAGGCAAACAGTCTGATTAGGTCTAATAATCCGCAGGTAAAGGGTATGGTTTTGCCCAAGAACATTAAAGTAGGAGAGTACTCTGAATACGTAAAAAAGCATGAAGGACGCGGTGATGTAATCGTCGAGCTTCCCGTCCGCTGATAGTAAGAATCTTTGAGGACTGTCTGGGGACAGTCCTTTTTAAGCGAAAGAAGGATTAAAATGCTGACCTATACATATTACGGGCACTCTTGTTTTCTTTTGGATGATGGGAAATTCAAGGTGCTTACCGATCCGTTTTTGAATGATAATCCTGTTGCGGCAGCAAAACCTGAGGATATTCAGTGTGATTATATTCTGGTTTCCCATGGTCATTTTGATCATGTCGGACAGGCAGAGGAGATTGCAAAGCGCACCGGGGCGATGGTTTTGGCTATTCCGGAAGTCCTTGGCACCATGTCAGGGGTAAATGGCCATGGAATGAATGTGGGAGGTACGGTAAAGTTACCTTTCGGTAGTGTTAAAATGGTTCCGGCAATCCATAGCTGCATGGTAGCCGGGGGGGTGGCGGCAGGCTTTGTCATAGAGATGGGCGGTCAGGTAGTATACTTTGCCGGCGACACATCCCTCTTTGGTGATATGAAGCTCATAGGTGAGCTTTGTGGTGTTACTGTGGCTGTATTGCCTATAGGCGACAACTTTACCATGGGAATAAAGGAAGCCGTTGTTGCCGCTGAATTTGTTGGGGCGAAAAAAGTAATCCCTATTCATTACAACACATGGCCGCTCATTGCTGCAGATGTAGAGGAGTTCAAGCGTAAGGTTGAAAGTAAAGGCGAGGCGGTAGTTCCGGTAGTAAAACCGGGCGAGCGTGTCGAATTGTAATGAAGCCGCGTCTCATAGTCGTACTTGGTCCTACGGCAGTTGGTAAGACCGGGGCAGCTATAGCGTTAGCCAAAGAGCTTAATACTGAGATAATCTCAGGGGATTCTCAACTGGTATATCGCGGTTTTGACATTGGAGCGGCAAAACCGACAGAGCATGAGCTGGCGACTGTTCCGCATCATCTCATAAATATACTTGATGGAGATGTAGGGTATAATGTTACGGACTTCTGCGCCGAAGCAAAGGAGAAAATAGCGGCGATCAATTCTCAGGGAAGGATCCCCATCCTTTGCGGAGGTACTGGATTATATGTAAAAGCCCTCCTTGAGGGGTATAAGTTTAACGAAACTGCTGGCAACGATGAGCTACGCCGGCAGTTGGAGCTGGAGGCTAGGGAAGCTTCGCCTGATGATTCACGCGAATATTTGCTTCAAAAGCTAAAAAGCCTTGATCCCGTGGCAGGAGAGGTATTGTCGAACCGGGATGTACGCCGAATAGTTCGCGCTATAGAAGTGGCCATCGCGGGAGAAAGTATATCCCGTCAGCGGATTAGTAAAGCTGAGAATACGGCGGAGATGGGGGACCTTGTCTATGATGCCTGTGTCATAGGGCTGATGAGAGAACGGTCACTGTTGTACGAGAGAATAAACCTGCGAGTAGACAATATGCTGCATGATGGGCTGATCGAAGAGGTTAAAGGCCTTATTGCAGCAGGGTCAGACCGCTTTTGCCAGCCAATGCGGGCAATCGGTTATCGAGAGACTGCGGCATATTTAGCAGGGGAAATATCTTATGAAAAAATGGTGGAGAATATAAAGAAGAATACCCGGCATTTTGCCAAAAGACAGCTCACCTGGTACCGTCGTATGCCGTATGTCGCATGGGTGGATCCAACCGGCTGCTCAGAAGAATCTCTGAATGAAAAACTACTGGGAATTGTCAGAGCATTTTGGGATGACGTTTGACAGGGCGTAAAACTTTTTGGTAATATTTGCAGATTTAATTAAAGAGTGCGATAACAGGCTAATAAAATATTTATTATTTTCAATAAGTATTTTTGTTTATCTTGTTTGTTTTTGTCAAATCTTTTACTTGACTGGAGGCACTATCATGAATCAAAAAACGGCCGGCAAGGTTCTGAATCTGCAGGATATGTTTCTTAATCAGGTTCGGAAGGAAAATATTGCGGTTACCATCTACCTCGTAAATGGTTTCCAAATAAAAGGGAATGTCAGGGGCTTTGATAGCTTCACCGTTATTCTTGACTCTCTTGGTAAACAGCAGATGGTATATAAGCATGCGATTTCTACCATCAGCCCTATGAAGCCGTTGGCTCATGGATTAGATTTTGCGAAGCCGGAAGAAAAATGAATGTTACAAAGGCCCTGCATCGCTGGATGATCGCAGGGCCTTTTACTTATCTGTACCGGATTTAACCGGAAAATTCTTTTGGTTGGCAGAACATCTGTGATAAAATAGAAGAAAGCTTAAGGAGAAACAAAATGAGGAACAGAGGCTTTGAGGTCATTTCATCATTCAGAGACAAAAATATAAACTTACCTGTACGCAAAACAGCTCACAGCGCCGGTTATGATATAGAGGCGGCGGAAAGCGTGTCTGTAGAGCCGGGGGCGCTTGCGTTGATTGCTACAGGATTAAAGGCATATATGCAGGCTGACGAGTATCTGGGTATTCATATACGGTCTTCCCTGGGTATAAAGCAACAGCTTTTGCTGGCTAATAGCCAGGGGGTAGTTGATGCCGACTACTATAACAACAGTGATAATGAAGGACATATTATTATTGCCCTTCGGAATGTGGGGGATAGAACGGTAACTATCAATAAAGGAGACCGAATTGCTCAGGGAATATTTTATCGGTATCTTACCGTTGATGAGGATTTTGCTGAAGGTACCAGAAGTGGCGGTTTCGGTTCTACAGGAAGATGACAATGGAAAATTTTGATCTTTTCTCATCAGCAGATGATGACGGTGCTGTTTTTGAGCCGCTGGCAGAGCGGATGAGACCCCGAAATGCCGATGAATTTGTAGGGCAGGAGGATGTGCTGGGTCCGGGAACATACCTTCGCAGGATGATTGAGGCCGACAAGATCCCTTCGATGATTCTCTTTGGTCCGCCTGGGACAGGAAAGACAACCCTTGCCAGGATGATAGCAGGCACGACTGAAAGTGAATTCAAACGAATAAATGCCGTGTCATCCGGAATAGCGGATATTCGCCGTATTGTGGAGGAAGCGAAAGATGTACGCCGTTTATATCATCGCCGAACGATAATATTTATAGATGAGATCCACCGGTTCAACAAAAGCCAGCAGGATATTCTGCTTCCCTATGTTGAGGATGGCCGTTTAATTCTTATTGGCGCCACTACGGAAAATCCTTTTTTTGAGGTGAATCATGCTCTGCTCTCCCGGGTGAGGATAGTGAAACTTTCACCGCTGGATGATAATGCAATAGCAAGGATTCTCCGTCATGCGCTGTCGGATAAAGAACGGGGACTCGGAGAGAAAAATTTAGTAATGAATGATGAAACTGCTTTAGCCATTGCGGGACTTTCCGGTGGCGATGCCCGCATTGCCCTGAACCTGTTGGAGGAAGCAGCCGAACAGGCGATGATTGGTGATGGCGGTCAGGGTACAAGAGAAATAAATCTGGCAGCCCTGAAGGCGATTGTTGGAGAGAGAGTTCAGAAATACGATAAGAAAGGCGATAATCACTACGATATAGTTTCGGCTTTTATAAAAAGTATGCGGGGCAGCGATCCGGATGCAGCTATTCATTATCTGGCCAGAATGATTGCCGGGGGCGAAGATTTAGAATTTATTGCCCGCAGGGTCGCTATCTGTGCGGCTGAAGATGTAGGAAATGCCGACCCCATGGCGCTGGTTTTGGCAATGGCGGCGGTAGATGCCGTGCGCTTCGTTGGTTGGCCGGAAGCCAGAATACCTTTGGCTCAGGCTGTGACCTATATCGCCTCAGCCCCGAAGAGCAACGCGGCATATATGTCTATTGACAGGGCATTGTCGGAGGTGAGAGGAAAAGCAACGGGCCCCGTGCCAATGCATCTCCGGGACGCCCATTATAAGGGGGCAGCCAAGCTTGGTCATGGTATAGAGTACATATATCCACATGATTATCCCGGCCACTTTACCCCGCAGCAGTACCTTCCAGAAATTTCTAAAAATTCTCGTTATTATGAGCCTTCGGAAAATGGTCGTGAGAAGTATCTCAGGGATTATCTGCATTACTGCTGGCCAAAGCGCTGGTGACGATTGTTTTATTGGAGGGCTTGAAAAAAACTTGCAAACTTTGACTTTTTGATGTATTATTATCCCATGGTTGGCACTCGCTATGTCTGAGTGCCAACCATGGGATTTTGTCTAATTATTTTTTATTACGTATGCAAAGGAAGTTAGGAAAATGTCAAAAGAAATGTATGAATTTCAGGCGGAAACAAAAAAATTACTTGATCTAATGGTTCACTCTATTTATACCAATCATGAAATTTTTCTCAGGGAGCTTGTTTCCAACGCTTCAGATGCCATTGATAAAGTGCGATTTGAAGGGCTGACTGATCACAATCTTTTAGCGGATGGAGAAGATTATGAAATCTATCTTCTGCCGGATGCAGAGTCAAAGACTCTTACCATTTCAGATAACGGTATTGGCATGACTCGTGATGAGGTTATGGAAAACCTTGGTACTATTGCTAAATCAGGGACTAAAGCCTTCATGGAAAAAATGAAGGAAAAGGTAGGGGGAAAGGAAGCGGCTGAAGGAGAAAAGAAGGATGATAATGAGGCCACTGATAAGGATCTGATCGGTCAGTTCGGTGTAGGCTTCTATTCTGCGTTCATGGTTGCTGATAAGGTTACTGTGATTACAAAGAAGGCAGGCACCACTGAGGCTACCCGCTGGGAATCTGATGGCTTGGGAACTTTCTCTGTTGAGGCAGCAGAAAAGGATACCCGTGGGACGACAATTGTATTGCATCTTTTCGATGAGTTTACCGGTAAGGAGGCAGAGGAGAGCTTCACTGAACGCTATAAGCTGCAGGATCTCGTAAAGAAATATAGTGATTATATCCGCTATCCCATAAAGATGGATTTTGAGATCGAAGAAACTCCGAAAGACGCTGATGGGAAACCTATTGAAGGAGCGGAGAAAATCAAGCATACTGAGGTACGTACCCTTAATTCCATGAAGCCTCTCTGGACCCGCAATAAGGATGAGATCACTCAGGAAGAATACAATGACTTCTACAAGGCCCAGTTCTCCGACTGGGAGGATCCCATGGAGATATTCCATGTTACCTTGGAAGGCACCACTGAATATACAGCGCTGATGTACATTCCGTCAAAGGCACCGTTTAACCTTTACCACACCGACTTTGAGCCGGGGCTCCAGTTGTTCTCCCGCCACGTATTTATCATGGATAAATGCAAGGATCTGCTCCCTGATTATTTGAGATTCATCAAGGGCTTGGTTGATTCTCCGGATTTATCTCTGAACATTTCCCGTGAATTGCTTCAGCAGAGCCGTGAGTTGAAGACGATTGGGAAATCTCTGGAAAAAACCATCCTGAAAACTCTTTCCAAGATGCTGAAGAACGAGCGGGAACGCTATGAAAAATTCTGGATGGCCTTCGGTAAATCGCTGAAAATCGGCGTATATGACAGCATCTTTACTAATCCTGACGCTCAAGAGAAATTGAAGGACCTCTTGCTCCTTGAAAGTTCAAAGGAGAATAAGCTCACCAGCTTAAAGGAATACATCGGGCGGATGCCGGAAAGTCAGAAGGAGATATACTATGCCAGCGGCAAAGACAGGGAACTCATTGAAAAGCTGCCCCAGATGGAACAACTGAATGCCAGAGGCTTTGAGGTATTTTACCTTACTGATCCGGTTGATGAATTCTGTGTTGACACTCTCAGGGAGTATGAAGGCAAAAGCTTCCGCTCAATAAGTCGTGGCGATCTTGATCTTGGCGATGCCGAGGCAGAGGAGATCAAGAAAGAGACTGAAGATATCGCCAAGAAGAATGATGCCTTGATGAAGGACATAAAGAAAGCCCTTAGCGATAAGGTAAGCGATGTTAAGATATCGAAACGGTTAAAGACCAGTGCTGTCTGTCTGGTAGCCGATGAAAACGGACCCTCCATATCCATGGAAAAAACTTTTGCGGCAATGGATAATCCAATGTTTAAGGCAAAGCGTATTCTTGAAATCAATCCCCATCATGCGCTCTTTGAAAAGCTGGTAAATCTCCATAGTATCGGTGCAGAGGGGAAAGAATTTAAGGACTACTGCGGTCTGCTTTATACTCAGGCGTTGCTCATTGAAGGAATACTGCCGGATGACCCAATTGGTTTTGCCAATAAGCTGGCGGAATTGATGGCAAAATAATAAAAATATAATTATCAGGAAGACAGCCGATGAATGTTTTTGTCGGCTGTCTTTTGTGCGTTTAGAATAATTTTTGTACAGAGACTTGATTAACCGTAATAACTGCCAAAATCAAAGGTATTAGACAGGTTAGTTCTTGATGTTTATGTTTCTGTGTATTCAAAGTACAAATTTTCTCGTCCATACAACTACTTATTCTTGATTATTGCTGTGAAACTTGGTAATATTTTAGTCGGTAGAGTCTATGTAAAAAAGTATTTTGTATTCAATATACAATAGGTAAGTTGTTAAAAGCATAGGGGAAAGTAATGACGGTAACTGAATTAGCTCCGGCCAAGATCAATTTGACACTGGATATCCTTGGTAAACGCGGTGATGGGTTTCATCAGATAGAAATGGTGATGCAGTCTGTCGGCGTTTACGATACCGTGAGGATATGGAGGTTGTCTACCCTAGAAGCAGATGAGCTTTGGGAGACTGCCGGAGCAGACTCGGTTATTTTTTCCAGTGGAGCAGGGGGAAAAATACTGCTCCGTCTTACGATGGATATTTCAGATCTTCCCTGTGACAAAACAAATCTTGCTTGGCGTGCTGCTCAGCTTTTTTATGAGCATTATGGTAACAGGATTGATGAAGAAGGAGAATACCCGTTAGGAAGCCATGGTTGCCGTGCCATAGCCATAGATATAGCTAAGCGGATACCGATGGCGGCAGGTCTTGCCGGCGGCTCGGCTGATGCAGCAGGAGTCCTGCGAGGACTGAGAAAGCTTCATGATGTTGACATTCAAATATCAGAGCTGGCTGATACTGCCGGTGAATTAGGTTCTGATATTCCTTTTTGCGTCATTGGCGGTACGGCGCTGGTTACTGGCAGAGGAGAGATTCTTGAAAGTTTATCGGCTATGCACCCTTGTTATGTAGTTTTAGCAAAACCACCGGCAGACATTTCGACCCCTTGGGCCTACCGCAAATTTGACGAGTTTGCTGAAAAGATGCCAGATTTCCAGCGTCCTGACACCAAAGGTTTAATAGATTGCCTCGGCAAGGGTGGGGACTTGGAGGATATCCTCGGATTTCTGGTCAATGTTTTTGAAAATGTTACCATACCCGCTTGTCCGCTTGTAAAAAAATACAAGCAGCTAATGATGGAAAACGGAGCGTTGGCCGCTTTGATGTCTGGCAGCGGGCCTACTGTATTTGGCATCGTTGGCGACGCGGCATCTGCGGAGAGACTGGCGACTGCCATGCAGGAAAAAACAGAAGGACAGATTGCATTCGGACCTGTATTGGGGACATAACGTAATTTTTATTTATCGTTGACCTAAGTTATGTAGAAACATATTTTTGAAGAGGGGACAGGAGTTATGGAAAAGAGACTCGCGCCAATACGACTGGATAGTTATCAGCCTCTGCGAGAGGTGGTCTGCGAGACCCTACGGGATGCTATCAAGAATGGGATTCTTAAACCAGGCGAGCGCCTGATGGAGATCCAGGTCGCAGAGGAACTGGGAGTGAGCCGCACTCCGGTTCGCGAGGCAATCCGTAAACTTGAGCTTGAGGGGTACGTTATTATGATGCCGCGACGCGGCACCTATGTTGCAAACCTGTCAATTCGTGATGTCAATGAAGTTTTTGAGATTCGCACTATGCTGGAATCGCTTGCCTGCGGCTTGGCTGCCGAGCGCATAACTGAGGAAGAGCTGGAAAGGCTTCAGCATCTGTTGGTTGTCATCAGCGACTATTTTGAGCAGGGCCATATGGATAAGATCGTCGAAGCCGATATGGAGTTCCATGATATCCTGTATACAGCCAGCCGAAATGCACGACTGGTTGGTATAATAAATAACCTTCGGGAGCAGCTTACCAGGTTCCGCTCTATGTCCATGGCCTATCCGGGCCGTATGGCTGCTACGATCAACGAACATAAGTCGATTGTAGAGGCAATATCTCAGGGCGACGTTATGGAGGCTCAGCGGGTGGCTGCGAATCATATGGAGCAGGCTGAAAAGACGCTCTTAACTGCTATGGATGCACGGGCGAAGAAAAACGTGCCTGAAGAAAAATAAAAATTAAATGGGAGACAATAAATGGCTGAATTCATTACCGTTATTCTGGCGGCCGGAAAAGGCACCCGTATGAAATCCAAGCTGCCAAAAGTCCTGCACAAGGCAGGAGGAAAGCCCATGTTGCAGCATGTGATTGACGCTGCAAAGGGTGCAGGGGCGAAGAGAAGCATTGCAGTAGTGGGGTTTCAGGCGGAAATGGTTCGAGAGGCTATATCTGCAGATACGGAAATCGTTGTTCAGGCTGAGCAGCTTGGAACCGGCCATGCAGTACTCCAGACAGCCGAGGCGCTGAAGGATGAAACTGGTACTGTGATGGTGCTTTGTGGAGATACTCCGCTTCTTACAACCGGTATGCTCAGGTCCTTTTACGAGGCTCATTGCAGTAACGGCGCAAAGGCGACCGTTCTCACGGCTGTCATGCCTGATGCCACTGGGTATGGTCGGATTATCCGGTCTGCAGACGGTATGCTTGAAAAGATCGTAGAGCATAAGGATGCTACTGAGGCGGAGCGCAGAATATGCGAAGTCAATTCTGGTATTTATTGTTTTGATAAAGAGACTTTATTCTCGGCTTTGGCAGAGGTCGAGTGCCACAATGCGCAGGGAGAATATTATCTCCCGGATGTGCTTGACATTATTAGAAGTCAGAGAGAACAGATTGCTGCCTATGCTGTTGATGATTATGAATCTATTCTGGGGGTAAATTCCCGGGTACAATTGGCTCAGGCGGAAAAGATTCTCAGAGTCCGTAAGAACAATGAGCTTATGGAGCAGGGCGTAACATTGATGGATCCGGCAACTACCTACATTGATGCAGAGGTTGTAGTAGGTAGTGATACGGTGATTTATCCTGGGACCTGGCTTGAGGGCAGGACTGTTATAGGCAGTGGCTGTGAGATTGGGCCAAATTGCCGCTTTACCGATGTTAAGGTCGGGGATAATGCGGTGGTTTCCTTCACTTATGCTCATGAGTGTGAAATGGAGGAAGGGGTTACAGTTGGCCCCTACGTTCATATCCGGCCCAATACTGTGTTGAAGAATAATGTGCATGTCGGCAATTTTGTGGAGGTAAAGAATTCCAATATCGGCGATGGGACAAAGTTACCCCATCTTTCTTACATTGGCGACTGCGATATGGGTTCCAAAGTAAACATGGGCTGCGGAACAATTACCGTGAACTACGATGGTATGATGAAGCATCGCACGGTGGTGGGGGATAATGCCTTTATTGGTTGTAACGCCAATCTGGTGGCTCCGGTTACGGTTGGGGATGGGGCCTATGTAGGGGCAGGTTCTACCATTACAAAGGAAGTGCCGGCCGGTTGTTTAGCTGTGGCGAGAGCCCACCAGAAAAACATCCGTGGCTGGGCTGATAAAAGAAATAATGGTTGATATTTAAACGATATTTTCCAAGGCTGAATTTTCATTTCGGTTTCATGATATTCATATAGATTAGTCATTGGTTGTCTGGTTATTTGTGGTATTTTCCAGGGGAGGATTTATCAAAATGATATTGAGAGATAAGGAAGATTTGTGCATACTGGCCGGTAATGCAAATCCGAAGTTGGCTGAGGATATAGCCAGGCATCTTGGACTGAAGCTGTGTGCGGCCAGCGTTGGGCACTTTAACAACGGCGAGACTCAGGTTATGATTGACGAAAGTATCCGTGGTCGTGATATTTTCATCATTCAGCCGACTACTTATCCGGTCAATGATAATCTTATGGAGTTGCTCATTATGGCAGATGCCTGTCGGCGGGCTTCAGCGCACAGCATAACAGCCGTTGTCCCGTATTATGCATACGCGCGTCAGGATCGCAAGACCCGTGGCCGTGAGCCTATTTCTGCAAAGCTTGTTGCCAATCTTATGGAGTGTGCTGGAATTACCCGCATGGTGACCGTTGATCTCCATGCGGGCCAGATTCAGGGCTTCTTCGATATTCCTGTTGACCATTTGGCAGCCGCTCCGGTTTTGGCAGATTATATTATTTCCAAGAAGATGGAGAATGTTGTTGTCGTGTCTCCTGACTTGGGTGGCGTTCAGCGTGCCCGTGTTTTGGCAGATCGTCTTGGCACTTCCATCGCTATCATTGAAAAGCGCCGTCCTGAGCCAGGCAAAGCTGAGGTTATGAACTTTATTGGCGATGTAAAAGGTAAGCGCTGTGTCATCATTGATGATATTGTCGATACTGCCGGTTCCCTTTGTGAAGGGGCAAAGGCTCTGAAAAAGGAAGGGGCTTCGGAGGTTTATGCCTGCTGCTCTCATGCAATTCTTTCCGGGCCGGCGGTTGAACGCATAAACGATTCCTGCATTAAAGAACTTATTATCACTGATACTATTCCACTCCCAGAGGAAAAGAAGTCCCCAAAGATAGTTACTCTGTCTTTGGCCGATGCTTTAGCAGATGTTATACTGAACATTCATCAGCGGAAGTCAGTAAGCAATCTTTTCAAATGATTATTCAGGTGATTCAGGAGGCTGTTGCATATATCCGCAGCGGCCTCTTTTCTGTATGGTAGTGATATGATGGCAAAAGCAAATATTCTCAATTTAAGAACGGACGTGAAGTACTTAAACGGAGTTGGACCAAAGCGAGCTGCATCCCTGCAAAAGCTCGGCATTTCCACCATTGAGGATCTGGTAACATATTACCCAAGGGCGTATGAGGACAGAAGCTCTATCACCGCCATAGGAGAATTATTCCCCGACAGAGAAGACTGTATCTATACCGTTATTGGGATAATTGTCAATATACGGGAGAAAATATATGGGCGATACAGAAGTATCCTGATGGCAACAATATCGGATGGCACCGGTTACTTGCAGGTAAACTGGTTTAATCAGCGCTTCCTGAAAAAATCGCTTACTGTCGGAAAGAGGATACTGGTATACGGAAAAGTAGGCCTTGCCTATGGTGGACGGGGCATGCTGGCCGTAACGAGGCTTATCTCTTTTGAATTGCTGGAGTCGGGAGCAGCAATTCAGAAGCAGGGCATTTTGCCAGTATACCAGTTAGCAGAGTCAATTAGTCAGAAATATATTCGCCGTCTGACAGAAAATTTGTGGGCGTCAGATATAAGGATTGATGAAATAATCCCTCAGCCTATCAGAAGCAGATACAAGCTTATGCCAAGGCAAAGGGCTCTGCAGAGTATACACTACCCGGGAAATAATGAGGAATTAACAAAAGCAAGAGAGACACTCGCTTTTGAGGAGCTGTATGTAATTCAATGCGGACTGTTGCTGCTAAAGCGGGACAGCCAGCAAGGAATCGATGGTGTTCGTCACTTGATGAGCGGTTCCTTGGTCAATTCGATTTTTGATGCCTTGCCATACTCGCTGACAGAAGATCAATTAAAAGCCTGGAAGGATATTGAGAAGGATATGGAACAGCAGATTCCTATGCGCCGGTTGTTGGAGGGAGATGTGGGCTCAGGTAAGACGGTTATAGCCCTTATGGCATTGGTAAAGACTGTAGAAAATGGCTATCAGGGTGCATTTATGGTACCGACGGAAATATTAGCCCGGCAGCATTATGAAAAATTTACCGAATTACTGAAAGAAACAGCAATAAAGGTTGGCTTGCTGGTTGGCAGTCTCAGTGTCAAAAAACATCGTGATACATTGGGAAAGATAGCTAACCATGAATTGGATATAGTAATCGGTACTCATGCGATCATTCAGGAGACGGTAAAATTTGCTGCCTTGGGTTTAGCGGTTACTGACGAACAGCATCGGTTTGGCATTTCTCAAAGGGCTGCTCTGGACAAGAAGGGTGAATATGCCCCTGACGTTTTGGTCATGACCGCAACGCCTATTCCAAGGACAATGACACTGACAGTATATGGTGACCTTGATGTATCAAGAATAGAGCGCCTCCCCCCAGGACGGAAGCCCATCCGCACCTTTGTCCGGGAAAGCGACCGGCGCCAGCTTATCTATGAATTCGTCAAAAAGGAAATAGTGGCCGGCCGTCAGGCATATGTTGTCTGTCCGTTGATAGAAGAGAGTGATAACCCCGATGGCAGTAGCCATCACGTTCCTTCTGCGGAAGAGATATATAACGAACTTTCCCAGGGAATATTTAAGAATATTCCCATTGGTCTCATTCATGGTCGGCTGAAAAAGGATAAGAAGCAACAGACTATGGCTGATTTTTATGAAAATAAGCTGAGCCTGTTAGTGGCAACAACTGTTATAGAGGTGGGGGTAGATGTACCCAATGCCAGCATAATGGTTATAGAAAATGCAGAGCGTTTTGGTTTGGCTCAGCTGCATCAGCTGCGAGGCAGGATAGGACGTGGTCAATATAGCTCTTATTGTATTCTCGTTTCCGGTTCAAAATCAGCAGTTTCCAGGGAGCGGTTGGAGGTACTTCGGGATACTACAAGCGGCTTTGAAGTGGCCGAAGCTGATTTACGATTGCGTGGTGCAGGACAGTTTTTCGGCTCTATGCAGCATGGTACAGGTGATCTAAAAATAGTTAATGTGATGAAGGATACTGATATACTTCTCAGGGCCCGGCAGGCGGCTTTGGAGACAATGGCTGATGCGGAGGCCCTTGAATCTATTCGCCCCTATCTTATGTTAAAATATAAAGACAAGTTTAGTCATATAAATGATGCGTAAATTATGAAAATTACAGAGAAAACCATTAAAATAATAGCCGGTATTTCATTGGCGGCAATGACTTTTGCTATCTGGCTTATCGCACCTGCTTTCTTTTCTGATTTCTGGCGGGTAGCAACCTCGGGTCAGCTTCAAGATACAGTCGATTTCATTGCTGGATTTGGCGCTTGGGCAATGGCCGTGAGTTTTTTGTTTGATGTGCTCATAAATGCCATGGGATTTCTACCTTCAATATTTGTATCCACGGCAAATGGGTTACTATTTGGAATATTTAACGGCGTGATAATATCCTGGCTGGCGGAGACGGTAGGAGTAATCATCAGCTTTTTACTAATGCGCACTGTCCTTCGGGATACAGCAAAAAAGATAATTGATAAGAGCAATTCCCTGAAAAAAGTCGATGAGATGAGCGGAAAAAATGGATTCAAGCTGATGCTGTTTCTCCGCACGATTCCCTATTTTCCCTCCGGTCTTTTGACGGCATTGGGAGCGGTGTCCTCAATTGGCATTAAGGATTATATATTGGCAAACCTGATAGGGAAATTTCCTTCTACTGCCCTTGAAGTGATAGTTGGGCACGATGCAGTGCTTATGAAAGAACATAGCGACAGGCTCATGATGGTTGTTTTAGCTGCAACGGCCATATATGGGATTGTGTGGTTTATATACAGCCGGATGAAAAAGAATGATTGAGGTATTTAAGCGGCAAATAATGTATACTTAGTGAAAGTTTGACTTTTCTGATATTAGTTTGCTAAAATACGAAGATACAGATTTAGAAAAGAGTTTTGCCGGGAGGTTTTGTAATGGTAAAAGTTCTTGTAACCGGAGCCTGTGGCCGTATGGGGCAGGCTGTGATAAAGTCAATTATCAATGACCCTGAGACAGAGCTGGTAGCAGCGGTTGATCTCAAGGGCGGCGTGGATGCTGGTGAGCTGGTGGGCCTTAAACCGGTTGGGGTTAAGGTCACCACTGACTTGGCAGCGGCTATAGCTGAGGCAAAACCGGAGGTAATGGTTGATTTTACCCGCCCCGATGTGGTCTATGAAAATGCGGTGCTGGCCCTGAAAAACAGAGTAGCCCCGGTTATTGGCACAACCGGCTTGGGCGATGAGGTAAAGACTCAGCTCAAAGCCCTCAGTGAGGAGTATGACACGCCAGTGTTTATTGCCCCGAACTTTGCCATAGGTGCAGTTTTGATGATGCTCATGGCCCGGCAGGCAGCCAAATATATGCCTGAGGTTGAGATTATTGAACTCCATCATGATAGAAAGCTTGATGCTCCGTCAGGTACCGCACTGGAAACAGCCAACCTGATTTCCGAGGTCAGGGAGGCCCACAGGCAAGGGCATCCGGAGGAAAAAGAGAAAATCGCCGGAGCAAGAGGGGCGCAGGTAAATGGAATCCCTATTCACAGTGTTCGTTTGCCTGGTTATGTCGCCCACCAGGAGGTAATTTTGGGCGGACTTGGACAGACGTTAAGCATCCGTCATGATTCTCTGGACCGTGAATCATTTATGCCGGGCGTGGTTCTGGCCTGTAAGAAAATACTTGGTTTGAAAGGACTTGTAATCGGCCTTGAGAAGCTGATGTAACAATGGGAAGGAAGAAATGATATGAGAAAGTACAATGTTGCAATTCTTGGTGCCACCGGAGCAGTCGGGGCGGAATTCCTGCGCCTTATTGAGGAACGAAATTTTCCCTTTGCCGAGCTGAAGCTTTTGGCTTCTAAAAGGTCGGCCGGTCAGGTCATTAAATTCATGGGTAAGGATTACGTTGTTGAGGAAGCGACTGAGAATTCCTTCGAAGGGGTGGAAATTGCCCTTTTCGCAGGTGGTTCCATCAGTGAAACTTTCGCGCCGATTGCTGTAAGGGCCGGTGCGGTAGTAATTGATAACTCTTCTACGTTCCGTATGGATCCGGAAGTTCCGCTTGTTGTCCCGGAGGTAAACCCGGAGGCTATTGCCCGACATAAAGGTATTATCGCAAATCCGAACTGCTCTACCATTATTATGGTTATGGCCCTTAAACCGCTCCATGATATCGTTCCGATTAAGCGGGTGGTCGTATCTACTTACCAGGCAGTTTCCGGCGGCGGCAAGGAAGCTATGGAGGAGCTTGAGGAACAGGTGGCAGATATCGTTGCCGGTCGATCGGTTACGGCCAAAATTCTTCCTGGTGCCAGTTTGAAGAAGCATTATCAGATTGCCTTTAATCTGATTCCGCAGATCGATATCTTTAAGGAGAATCTTTATACCAAGGAAGAGATGAAGATGATTCTGGAGACACGTAAGATCATGAATGCTCCGGAAATGAAAATTACGGCCACCACGGTTCGCGTTCCTGTATATCGCAGCCATGCAGAATCCGTGAATGTAGAATTTGAAGGAGATATTGATTTGGCAGAAGCCCGTGAGGCTTTGGAAAAGTTTCCCGGTGTTAAGCTGACCGATAATCCCGATGAGCAGATTTATCCGATGCCTCTAAACACTTCGGGCCTTGATGATGTAGAGGTAGGCCGCCTCCGTTACGATGAGTCTGTAGAGCATGGCGTAAATTTCTGGTGTTGCGGTGACCAGATCCGCAAGGGGGCAGCTCTAAATACTCTTCAGATCGCTGAGTACATGATTGAACACGATATGTTTGACAAGAAGTAGTAATACCTGTATTTCTGTTTGCATTGCTGATTTGATAGTACAATTGATTTAGGAGGTGCGCAAATGGTAAGCGATGAGACAATGATGTACAAAAGGGAGAAAAATCGTTCAAAAGCCGAGACGATTATTAGAAATGTCTGTGCCGCCATGGATGAGAAGGGGTACAATCCCATCAATCAGCTGGTGGGGTATCTTCTTTCCGGTGATCCTGCCTATATTACCAGTTACAATGACGCACGCAGCCAAATCCGTCAGCTTGAACGGGATGAGCTCCTTGAAGAGTTTGTTCGTTCCTATGTTGATAGAATCCGTGAGAGCTGACTATGGACTTTCCGCAAAAACGGTACCTTTCTCTTGATGTCGGAGATGCTACTATTGGCGTTGCAGTAAGCGACTTGTTACTTATTACAGCTCAAGGGGTGGAAACAATCAGGAGAAATCCCCGGTCTCCGGAGAAAGATTTTGAACGGCTTGTGGAAATTAGCCGTCAATTTGAAGCCATGGATTTTGTCGTTGGTTACCCACGCAACATGAACGGCAGTGAGGGTTCCCGCTGCGAATTTGTCAAGGAGTTTTCTACCAGACTTAAGGAATTTATTCCCGAGGCCAATATCATTTTTTGGGATGAACGGCTCTCTACAGTCGCGGCAGCAAAGTCCCTTATAGCAGCTGATGTCAGCCGGAAGAAACGCAAGAGAGTAATTGATAAAATGGCAGCTGTCTATATCCTGCAAGGGTATTTAGATAGTCTGCCAAAAGGATAAATTTTGAAAGGAGATTGTCATGGCTGATAAAGGAATTATTAATGAGACTGATTTCGAGGATGAAGAAGTTGTTATAGTCATGATGGATGATGACGGCAATGAGCATTACTTTATCGAGGAAATGCTGATTCCTGTCGGTGATGATACCTATGCACTCCTGGTTCCGGACACATATGATGGTGAGGAGTCCGAGGATGAGGATTCAGCATTCTTCGCTAAGGTGGTTACCGATGAGGATGGTGAGTATGAATACGTCGAGCCCACCGATGAAGAGTTTGAAAAGGTCAATGCTATTTACGAAGAAATGATGAGGGAAGAAGAAGCCGAATAAGCAGGATTCTAAAAAGGAGTTTATTCAATGAAGAAGGTCTATCTCATTCTTGTGTCTATAGCCATTCTTGCTTTAGCTGTAGCTGGTTGTGGCGGTGGAGCAGATAAGAATCAGGATGCAAAGCCAGCTCAGAAGACTGAGCAGACAGACACGAAACTTAAAGACGGGGACACCCCGGCGGGGCTCCATGCTGGAGATTTCCGTTCATTGGACGTTATTAAATCAAGCGGAGAAATTAATATTGGCGTTTTCTCGGATAAGAATCCTTTTGGCTATGTTGATGAGAATGGTGAATACCAGGGCTATGATGTTTATCTGGCAAAGCGTATTGGTAATGACCTTGGCGTAAAGGTGAATTTTATTTCTACCGAGGCGGCTAATCGTATCGCTTATCTTCAGACCGGTAAGGTGGATATAATCCTGGCCAACTTTACTGTCACTCCCCAGCGGGCTGAGGAGGTTGATTTCTGCCTGCCGTACATGAATGTAGCTCTCGGTGTCGTTTCTCCTGACTCTCGGGTTGTTTATTCTTTGGAAAATTGGAATAAAGACGATTCGATGATCGTTATCAGCGGCACCACTGCTGAAATGTACCTTATGGAAAATTACCCCAACATTCCTCTGCAGAAGTATGATACTTATGCGACTGCCAAAAATGCTATTGAGAATGGCAATGCGGTTGCTTGGGCAAATGACAACACTGAGGTAATTGCTTTCTCAAAGTCAACTCCCGGTTTTACTGTAGGAATTCCATCTCTCGGCAGCGCTGATATTATTGCACCGGCTGTTTCAAAGGGTAATGACAGCCTTCGGAAATGGATCAATGATGAGATTGTTTCTCTCGGTGGCGAGAAGTTCTTCCATGTCGCGTATAAAGCCACTCTTGAAGGAACCTATGGCCCTGATTATATGGAGACTCTCGTTATTGAGGGTGGCAGCAAGTAGTAAAATAAGGGCGGCTTCTGCCGCCCTGTTTTGTTGAATGGATTTGCAAGGGTACTTCATAGCTTCTGATTAAGTAAGCAGATCATTACATATCAGTAAAAAAGGGGAGATGGAATATGGCAAGAATATCACTAGAACTTGTCCCCAGAACGGAAGCGGGATTAATAAATGAGTTACAGATGGCTGAAAGCAAGCTATCAATGATCGATATCATAAACATACCGGATTTGCTTAGCTGCGAGCTACGGGGGCCGGATGGAGCTGTTGCAGCCAAAAAGTATTTTCCTTCAGTTATCCCTCATATTAGAGCTATGGATATTGATTTGGAAAGACCGCTTCCCATGGCGGATTATCTACGGAAGAATAACATTAAAGAGGTATTGGTCATTCAGGGTGATCCCCCTCAGGATATGACGCACACGTTTTATCCTACCGAATCTATTGATGTCATTTGGAAATTCAAAAAGGAAATGCCGGATATAAAAGTGTATGCCGGTATTGACCAGTACCGGGGCAGTATGCGACAGGAGCAGTACCGCATTCGCAGGAAGCTGCAGGCAGGGGCTAATGGATTTTTTACTCAGCCTTTTTTTGATATGAGATTTCTGGAGATGTATGCGGATATGCTTCATGGGCTTGATGTATACTGGGGAATAACGCCGGTACTTTCTGACAATTCAAAAAGTTATTGGGAACAAAAAAACAACGTTGTTTTTCCACGGGAATTTGAGATTGGTATGGATTGGAGCGTAAAATTTGGACGGCAGGTAATAGAATTTGCTGGACAATACAATGAAAATGTTTATTTGATGCCGATAAAAGCGGATTTTTTGGCCTATGTTACCGGAGTATTGTCAGATTGATCGGAGCCTGAGAAAAAACAGGCAGTGCAAAATGATTACTCACTTTGCACTGCCTGTTTTTTTTTCGGCGTTATAGCATTTTATCCCAAATAATTATCGCGATGACACCCGGTATGCCAAAGATACCGGCAAGAAGAGCTTTTAGAATGGTAATATCTAAATTAGCACCAAAAAGATTTACAATAATAAGCATGAAAGCGCCAATAACGCTATTGGTGAGAAACTTTATTATAAGGCTGATACTTAATCCAATGAGCTTAGCAATCAATAGAATGGCGAGAACGCCCACCGCAAAACTAATAATGACAGTCGAAGTCATTGTTATCCCTCCTTATCATGGTTTGTAATGCATGAGTTCAAAAATTTCCACAGGAATTTTCTTTACACTAGCAGAGGCAATCAAAGATAGCTATAGTAAAACACGATTTTCCATTGCTTTGGCTAAAGTTATTTCATCAGCATATTCCAAGTCACCGCCGATCGGAAGTCCATGGGCAATTCTGGTAACCTTTAGACCGAGTGGTTTAAGAAGCCGTGCCAAATACATGGAAGTGGCTTCTCCTTCCACATTCGGGTCCGTAGCGATGATAACTTCCTTGACGGTATCATTATTGAAGCGGTTCAGTAACTCTTTTATTCGAAGGCGGTCTGGTCCTATTCCATCAAGAGGGCTGAGAGCGCCGTGGAGAACATGGTACATACCGTGGTAGTTGTGCATTCTTTCAATGGCAGCTACATCCTGAGGTTGTTCAACAACGCAGATCATTGAATGATCTCTTTTAGTGCTACTGCATATTTGGCAGGGACTGGTATCCGTCAGATTGCAGCAGACAGGACAGAAACCAATGCGTTCTCGAGCCTCTGTAATTGCTGAGGCCAGAGCTTTGGCTTTAGCCGGTTCCATGTCAATAACGTGATAAGCAAGACGTACTGCACTTTTTGCGCCAATACCAGGTAAAGAGCGAAAATGTTCAATAAGCTTTGCCAAGGGAGCGATCATTTCCATAAAAAATCAGCCCATCATCCCAGCAGGAAGTCCGAGGTTGCTCATGAGCTTCTGCATTTCGTTGTTCATCATGTCATCAGTCTTTTTGATAACTTCATTCATGGCAGACATTACGAGATCCTGCAACATCTCGACATCTTCAGGGTCCACAGCGCTCTTATCGATATAGAGACTTTGAACCACATGGTCGCCATTCATCGCTATTTTAACAGCGCCGCCGCCCACAGTAACCTCTACGGTCTTCTTCTTTATTTCTTCCTGCATCAGTTTCATCTGAGCCTGAGCTTTTTGAACCTTTTTCATCATTTGGGCCATATTGCCCATATTTCCCATACCGCCAAACATACTTATTCTCCTTTATAATCTTTATTTATTCATCAGATTTAGGTTTTTTGTAGATCAAGATCAACTGGCTCCTGAAAATCAGGAGGATTCATCTGCTTTGTCATATTGCTGAGAACATTCTGGTATATATCAAGCATTCCTTGGTCATAACAACAGAAAATTACCTGCAAACCATAATCAGAATTTAGCTCAAGCCATTGCGCAGTTATATCAAGCGCAATATTTGCCGCTTCTTCCGCGGGGAATTTGTACGCTCCGGTTGAAATGGCAGGGAATGCAATACTGTGGATATTATGTGCCCTGGCAAGATTCAGACTATTAAGGTAGCAATCAGCAAGATAGCTGGCCTCATCGCCCTTTCCCCTGTATACAGGGCCAACGGTGTGTATGATGTAGCGAGCTTTCAGGTTATAACCTTTGGTGATTTTCGCTTTTCCGGTTTCGCAGCCGCCAAGCTCGCGGCAGGCTTTGTTGAGACGTTTGCCAGCAGCCAGATGAATGGCACCATCTACGCCGCTGCCACTGACAAGGCGCTCATTGGCAGCATTAACGATAGCATCGCATTCCAAGGTAGTTATGTCTCCAAGGTTAAAGAATATCTGACTTTCAGGGTTGTTGATGCGAAGTATTTCTTCAATCATGGAACGGCGAAGACTGAAGGCTGTTCCCCAGGGATTGATAACAATTCCTTCGACCTCCTGAATGGCAGCTACCTTTGGGAGAATATCAAAAAGGGGAACTGTGTAAATTGCTGATGCCGGACCTTTTCCCGACTCCTCTTCACTGGTAAAAGCTACAAGCCAGTCTTTGTTTGTTTCTTCATTGTGGATAGTGCGGAGGGTAAAGTCGTGTTCTGGGTCAACCAATTCTTCCGGATTTGGGTTTTCATTGGAATCTTTGTTGAATCCAAGACGATCTATAGCTTCATCAGTAAGGACAATTGGCATACGAAATGAGCAGTAGTTGTTCATCGCAAGACGGATGCCTTCAAGAATAGCTATAGTTGATTCGGTCGTTTCGTTTCCAAGGGCGGCCCGTACGGGCTTTTCTATGACAGTAATGTCATACAAGGACTTAAATGCCATATCAGCACTCCTAACTTATTGGAAATAGGTGTTGTAGCTGTTGATGAGGAAAATTACTACCGATGAGCCAAGAAGAGCCAAAACTGCTCTGCCAAGCCAGAGACTCTGTTTTTCGCTGAGCGTAGTCATCCGGCGCTGCATATACATAAGACCAAGGGTAATGAGGAGTACGATGTACATGATACGGTTTGCAGCATCAAGAATTTCCCAACTGCCAGCCACAAGGAAGAGAGTCAGAGCCATAACGCCGGCGATAACATAAACCTCCCAGGAACGGAACTGTTGATTGTGAGGCTGAGAGGCGGCGATATCTTTTGCTTCTTCTTCAGCAGCAATACGTGGTGCATCCATATTTTTTTTGATTTTACGTGTGAATTTTGCCATAGGTTGTTATCATCCTTCATAAAATAGTTTCTGAAAAATTATTGAGACATTATATCATACTAGCCTGCAAAGAGAAATGAAAATTTCGCAATGGAATTAGCGGCAACTGGTAAATTATTTTCTAGGAAATTGTCAGGTCTCGTGATAGAATCATTTGTCAGGCACAGTTATGTAATGGGTGATGGTAAAATATATCATGTGGGATTCAAGAAAATGGAGCGTTTACAAAAAATAATCGCCAGGGCGGGCATATGTTCCCGTCGAGCGGCTGAAAAGCTGATTGTTGGTGGAAGGGTAAGGGTTGACGGCAAGCTGGTAACGGAGATTGGATTTCAGGCGGAATGGCCGGGTCAGGACATAGAAGTTGACGGAAAAAAGCTTGTAGCACCGGAGAAACCTATCTATGTAATCGTCAATAAGCCTGTAGGCTATATAAGCACGGCATCAGATGACCGAGGGAGAAAAACAGTATTGGATCTGGTTTCGTCTGTTAAGGAGAGAATATATCCGGTGGGCAGATTGGATTACGATACAGAGGGACTGCTTCTTCTGACAAACGATGGTGAATTGATGAACGGGCTTCTCCACCCACGCCAGGAGGTTAAAAAGACATACATAGCTATGGTGGAAGGTGAATTAACGGGAGAAAAATTAGGTGCGTTGCGTAACGGGATCAATTTGTCCGATGGAAAGACGGCCCCGGCTCAGGTATTGCTCCTGCCCCGCAGCAAGCCGCCTCTTTATGAAGTGAGAGTCACAATTCACGAGGGAAGGAACAGGCAGATACGCCGGATGTTTGAGTCGGTTGGCTGTAGAGTAGTTTCTTTACGAAGAGTCAGGTTTGCCACGTTATCACTTAAAGGACTGGAATGTGGGGCCAAGCGTTTTTTGATGGAGGATGAGGTTAAAAAGTTGTATGAGATAGCTGGTCTGAATAATGAATAAGAGAATTATAATTGTTGGCGGTGGTCCAGCCGGATTGATGGCAGGTATTGCTTTAGCCGAAGAATTTGACGATTTGTGTATTCCTTCTGAGAAAAGGCCGGAAATAATCCTTGTGGAAAAGATGCAGAAATGTGGCCGGAAACTAAGAATTACCGGCAAAGGAAGGGGTAATCTTACAAACGCATCGACTTTACCGGAAATAATATCCAATATTCCAGGTGGCGGTTCTTTTCTAAACAGCAGCCTCCGCGCCTTTACTAACGATGATGTTGTATCATTCTTTGAAGAGGCCGATGTTCCAATAAAGGTGGAGAGAGGAAACAGAGTATTTCCCGTTAGTGACAACGCGGAGGATTTAGTAACGGCCCTGACAGTCTCCGCAAGACAATTGGGAGTAAGAATTAGGACATCTTCACCGGTAGCCGGGCTCTTGTGGGAGCAACTGACTTCACCCAACTTTAATTATCTTCAGGATAAAACGATGGATAAAAGAAAGAGCGGGATAAAGAAGTCAGCAAACCTTATGCCCCAAAAGAGAATAAAGGGAGTTCGGCTCAGAAGCGGTGAAGAGATATTGGCGGATATAGTAATTGTCGCTACAGGAGGTTTATCATATCCTGCCACAGGCTCCTCCGGAGATGGCTATGGCTGGGCAAGATCTCTGGGACATACGATTGTAGCAACTTTTCCCGCTTTGGTGCCATTAGAAACCGAAGATGATTGGACTGCGGAGGCAGCTGGACTGACCCTGAAAAATGTCCGGGCAACGCTGAGGATTGATGGAGTTGATGAGGGACAGGAGTTTGGCGAACTTCTTTTCACTCATTTTGGTGTGTCGGGCCCTATAGTTCTCCGGTTATCCAGACGGGCAAGTGAAGCGCTAAACGTGCAGGCCCCACCGGCCTTCGTGGAAATATTGATTGATCTTAAGCCTGCCCTTACAAGGAACCAGTTGTCAGTTAGACTTGACAGGGATATTGAAAAGTATGCTGGTAAGGTAATGAAGAATGCTTTGGTCGATTTATTGCCAATGAAATTGATCGGGCCGATTCTTGATCAATCATTTATAGACGGAATGCAGATTGCCAATGGCCTTTCCAGGGAAAGCCGGTTCAGATTGGTTGACACTGTAAAATCACTGTCACTGGTGGTGGCTGGAACAAGACCTTATACGGAGGCAATAGTGACAGCCGGCGGGGTGGATACCGACGAAATAATTCCCAAGACAATGGCGTCCAGGCTAATTTCCGGACTATATTGGGCAGGGGAAGTGTCAATATTGATGGTTATACCGGCGGATACAATCTGCAGGCAGCTTTTTCCACTGGTCATGCAGCGGGTGTTGCAGCGGCAAGGGCGTTTGTTGCGGATTTATCAGAATAATGGTAAAATAAAACAAAATATAACCGTACAATCGTAGGTGGTAGTAATGACAGTAAAAATGATTTCAGTCGTGAAAAATGGTCTTCACGGAACTGTAAAGATTCCTGGTGATAAGTCGGTTTCTCATCGCAGCATAATGTTTGGCGCCATGAATGAGTCGGGTAAAACTGTACACATAACAAATTTCCTTGAATCGGCAGATTGCTTATCCACTGTTGGAGTAATGCGTTCATTGGGGACGAAGGTTGAAAAGTTATCTGACGGAGAAATGATGGTAACAGGCATCGGTCTTAATGGATTAAAAGAGCCGTCAACGGTTTTGGACGCGGGTAATTCCGGAACCACCCTCCGTCTTATGATGGGTATGCTGGCTGGCCGACCGTTCCTTTCAACTTTTGCGGGAGATGCGTCCCTTTCCCGTCGGCCAATGGGAAGGGTGATTGTTCCCCTGAGTAAAATGGGAGCAAGGATTGTGGGCCGTGAGAAAAATTCCCGACTACCCATTACTGTGCTTCCCTGTGATGACGGCGAAAAGCTGAAGGCAATTACTTATGATATGCCTATGGCAAGCGCTCAGGTTAAGTCGGCAATCTTATTGGCGGGGCTCAGAGCAGATGGCCCGGTTACCGTCATTGAGCCATATACATCCCGGGACCATACAGAAAGGCTTCTTTCGGCTTCAGGGGTGAAAATTGAGAAATCTCGCACAGCAGTCACAGTTTATCCAACAGAGCGATTGGATGTGCCGACAGAAATCGCGGTTCCCGGTGACATAAGTTCAGCGGCTTTCTGGCTCGTGGCTGGAAGCATTATAGAAAACAGTGAGCTGCTTCTTACTGGCGTGGGGATGAATGAAACCCGTACCGGCATCGTAGATGCACTTAAAAATATGGGTGCAGATTTGACAATTAAAAACAAGCGTATATCCGGTGGTGAACCCATTGCCGATATTTTGGTTCGGACGGCAAAGCTAAAAGCAACTTGTCTGACTGAGGAAATAATACCCAGACTAATTGATGAAATCCCTGTTATAGCCGTTGCAGCATTGCTGGCAGAGGGTACGACAACGATTACCGGAGCTGGTGAGTTGCGAGTGAAAGAAACCGACAGGCTTCAGGCGATTGTCGACGAATTCAACAAGATTGCTCCTGGCCATGTTGACGGTACCGAAGAGGGCCTTATAATCCATGGGGTTACCGATAGAAGTAAGCTGATTTCTGCCCATTGTAAATCCTATGATGATCACCGCATGGCCATGTCGCTGGCGGTTCTGGGATGTGTGTGCGGCTTATCCATTGAGAATGCCGACTGTGTGAATATTTCTTACCCTGTCTTTTACGATACATTGGAGATGTTGTCCAAATGAAAAAAGTAATTGCTATAGATGGGCCAGCTGGTGCAGGAAAGAGCACTCTTGCAAAGAGAGTTGCTCAAAGGCTCGGTTATATATACATAGATACGGGCGCTATGTACCGCTCAGTTGCCTGGAAAGTATTGCAAACTTTTGGAAGTGACAACTTTACTGATGAGGATATAGCGGCGGCCGCTTATAATCTTACCGTGGCGCTCACCTACGAGAATGGAAGTCAACGCATTGCCGTTGATGGTGTTGATGTCAGTGAGGCAATTCGCACTCCTGCGGTAACGTCAGTCGTTTCAAGGGTTGCGGCCATTGGACAAGTGCGGGAGAAAATGGTTGATCTCCAGAAAAAAATGGCAGCCGATGGCGGAGTGATAATGGACGGTCGTGATATTGCCTCAAAGGTTCTGCCAAATGCTGATGTTAAGATCTTCCTGACAGCGTCGATTGAGGAGCGGGCGAACCGCCGTTACAAGGAATTGAGGGAAAAGGGATTTGCTGTAGACCTGACAAAACTGCAGGAAGAAATTGCAGCAAGAGACAAAGCAGACAGCGAAAGAGAAGAATCTCCCCTGGTCCAGGTGCCGGAAGCAATATTGCTGGACACCACCAATATGAATCTCAATGAGGCAGAAGCAGCAATTGTAAAGCTGGTAGAATGAGAGGAAAAGATGTTATACTCGCTTCTTGGAGTTTTCTTTCGCCGGTTTTGGCATATTTTTGATTTTACACTGGGGCATCAAGAACGTATCCCTTCAGAAGGTCCTGTAATATTTGCGGCGAACCATCAGTCATTTTGGGATGTACCGCTTTTGGCAACCTATGTTGACCGTCCTGTAAGCTTCATGGCAAAGGAGGAACTTTTCAAAGTTCCTGTTTTTGGGAGTATTATACGAAATCTTCATGCTTTCCCGGTGAGGCGGGGAGCATCAGATAAGAGCGCTATAAAAAAAGCCTTGAAGATATTAAAGTCCGGTGAATGTATGGCAATATTTCCGGAAGGAACCAGAAGCAAGAATGGAAAGCTTGGCAAGGTTGGCGCAGGAGTATCACTTCTTGCTTCTATATCAAAGGCGGCTGTTGTCCCTGTAGCCATCGTTGGAACGAGAGATATATTCGGGGAAAAGTTTTTGCCCAAGGTTGCCGTGCTTTATGGAGAGCCCATGATATATGATTCGGAACACGCTGATAAGCAGGCATTGAATGATTTTTCGGCAGACCTGATGGAGAAAATACAATATATGCTTGATGCCTATAATCGAGGCGAAGTAGTTTGATGACTTTGGTGATTTCGCTGAGAATGGTCTCAGAAAATAGTCTCCTTCTGTTCGAATAATTTTCTTGATAAATTTGAAACGATGTGGTAATCTATGAAAGTAATGTTGGCTGAGTGTCTGGGTTTTTGTTATGGAGTAAAACGGGCTATTGAGTTGGCACGTGATAATGCGCGCTCTAATGGCAGGTCTGCCACCCTTGGACCCATTATTCACAACCCTCAGATGGTTTCACGGCTCGAAAGTGAAGGCGTTGGAACCGTTGATTCTCCAGCAGAAATGAAGCAGGGGGATACTATTGTAATTCGCTCTCACGGGGTTGGACCCGAGGTGTATGAAGAGGCAGAAAGGCTGGGTCTTCAGGTAGTTGATGCTACCTGTCCGCATGTGAAGCAGGCTCAGATGGCAGCTCGTCGCTTAATGAGTGAAGGTTATAGTGTTGTAATAATCGGAGAGAAAGAGCATCCGGAAGTAAAGAGCATTTTTGAGTGGTCAGGTTCTAAGGCAATTGTAATAGATAGCGTGGAAGAAGCTGAGGAGCTCATGCCCTGCGCTCATTTGGGGATTGTTTCTCAGACGACATTTTCTGGGGAGAAGTTTAATCGTATAGTGGGAATACTCCTCGGTAAGTCAAATGATATTCATATATTGCGCACTATTTGTACGGCTACCGATCAGCGCCAGACAGCAGCAATAAGGCTGGCTGGTGATGTGGATCTGATGTTGGTTATCGGTGGAAAGAACAGTGCAAATACCGCTCGGTTAGCGCAGCTTTGCGCTGAAAAGTGTTCGACATACCATATCGAGACGGCTTCCGAGCTTAGGCCCGAGTGGTTTGACGGAATAGAAAATGTTGGTATCACAGCCGGAGCGTCAACTCCTGACTGGGTTATCAAGGAGGTTTATGAAAAGTGCAAGAAGAAATGACAATGGAACAGCTCCTGGCTGAAGAGGAAGCGGCAGCAGGGCAGGAAATCAAAGAAAAGGAAGTCGTCGAAGGTACCGTCATATTGGTAAATCGTGACGAGGCATTTGTAGATATTGGCTACAAGCAGGAAATTCCCATTCCTAAGCGTGAACTGCGCTATCCGGCCCCTGAATCCGCAGAGGATGTTGTCAAGGTCGGTGATGTGATTAAGGTTTTTGTCGTATCCATGGGTGGTGAGAATGGTGCGGTTCTCTCCAAGGTTAAGGCTGATAAGTTTGCCGCATGGGAAGTTCTTCAGGGGATCACCGAGCGACAGGAGACCGTTGAAGCTGAGATTACAAATGTCGTTAAAGGCGGTGTCGTTGCCGCTGTTCAGGGTCTGCGCGCTTTCATCCCGGCATCTCAGGTTGATCTTGGTTTTGTAAAAGATCTTCAGGTATATGTTGGTCAGATTGTTACTGCTCTGCCTTTGGAGTGTGACCCGAAGAAGCAGCGTTTGGTTCTCTCCCGCCGCAAAATTCTGGAGGAAGAACGCACCCAAAAGCAAGAGCGGTTGTTCTCTACCCTTGAGGCTGGTCAGACTTTGAAGGGTGTTGTTAAGCGCCTCGTAGACTATGGTGCTTTCATTGATATCGGTGGAGTAGATGGTCTTGCTCATATCTCCGATCTCTCCTGGAGTCGTGTCAAGCATCCCTCTGAGGTTTTTGAGGTTGGCCAGGAACTGGATGTAAAGGTCAAGAGCTTTGATCCTGAGACTAAGCGTATATCTCTCTCTGTGAAAGATACGTTGCAGGATCCTTGGTTTGAGCGCGCTGGGAAATATACCGAGGGTTCCCTTATTCAGGGCAAGATTATTAAGCTCACTAATTTTGGCGCCTTCATGGAAATCGAGCCTGGCTTTGATGGTCTTATTCCCATGGGAGAGCTCTCTGACCGCCGTATTGCTAAAGCTGATGAAGCTGTAAGCATGGGTGATGTCGTTACGGTAAAGATTCTCCGTATTGACACCGCCAAGAAGCGTATCAGCCTAAGTATCGCAAAGGCTGATAAGAATCTCGAAGAGGTTCCGGCTGCCGAATAATCGAAGATAAATATTTTAGGGGGCAGGCAGAGGCCTGCCCCTTTTTGTGGTAACGGGAAAATTATGAGTAAAGTGAAGACCTTTGGGGGAAAAATAATACACGTGGCGTCGGGAGGACTAGCCGATGAGCTTGGTCTGGTGACCGGGGATGAAATACTGTCAATAAACGGAGTCCAGCTCAGAGATCTTATTGATTTGTCTTTTGCCATGGCTGAAGAAGAGATTGGCCTTGTTGTTCGTCATGCTGATGGTCAGGAGGAGATTATTGATTTTGATAAGGATATAGATGAGGAGTTGGGCGTTGAGTTTGAGTCGGCAGTTTTTGATGGAATTAGATGTTGCGGAAATCATTGCTATTTTTGCTTTGTTGATCAGGTCCCGCCGCAAATGCGCTCAGCTCTGTATATAAAAGATGATGACTATAGACTTTCCTTTTTATATGGCAATTTCGTTACCTTGACAAATATCAAAGAGGAGGATTTTCAGAGGATTGCCCGGTATCATTTAAGCCCTCTTCATATTTCTGTTCAGACTACTAATCCAGCACTCCGTGAGAAGATGCTTGGATCTCCCAGGGCAAAAGAATTGAACTCGCAATTGGACCGCCTGGCCCGCGATGGGATAGAATTCCATTCACAGGTTGTTTTATGCCCCGGATTAAATGACGGAAACGAGTTAAGGCGAACGATAGAAGAAATATGGCAGCGTCGGCCGTATGCAGTGTCCCTGGCAATTGTACCGGTTGGCCTTACAAAGTATCGTGAAGGTTGTTATCCCTTGTCGCTTTTTGATAGTGTCGAAGCAGGAAAGATTATTGAGCTGGTCAGCAAATATCAAAAACAGTTCCGACAAGAAACGGGAGAGAACTTCGTTTACCTGGGGGACGAATTTTTCTTCATTGCTGGCAGGGCTTTGCCGGAAAAGGAGCAATATGACGGCTTTCCGCAGCTTGATAATGGTATTGGACTGGCAAGAAGTTTTCTCGATGATTGGTATAATGCTCAAAATGCAGCAGGCGCTGATATAAAATGGAGTGATGAACCAGTTACAATTCTTACTGGAATGGGAATTCAACCACTGATAGACAGAATAGTAGGGGAATTTTCAGCGGCGCACGGAAACAATATACATAATGTTGTCCCTGTGATAAATGAGTTTTTTGGAGAAAGCGTTAATGTATCCGGTCTTCTCACAGGTAAAGATATCCGTAAAGTAATAGCAGACCTCCGAAAAAGAAATAAATTGCAGGAAAGGATGGTTATTCCAGCCTCCTGCCTTAGAGCTGGCGATGGAATTTTCCTTGATGATGATACCCTTGAGTCCCTGGAAAAGGATACAGGTTTAAAAATTTTGCCGGTTCTCCACGGGGATGAACTTTTCCGGACGTTAATTGATTTTGATTCAGTGTATTCAAATAATACAGCTGGAGAATGTACTTCTTACATGTGGCAAAGCAATGCCGCATACACGAAGCTTCAATATAACGACTAAAGGATGTCCCCCGCTTTAGTTTGTTAAGTGGCGGATTCTTCATTAGTCAACACGGTGGAGTTCATAGCCCAATTGTCGCTGAATGCCGATAGGTGGAAATTGCCTTGCAATTTTCAGAAAGACTGCATTATAAGGAGGCACCGCAATGAGTAAGCCTATTGTAGCTATAGTTGGTCGCCCTAACGTGGGTAAATCTACGCTTTTTAATCAGATTGGAAAGCAACGCGTTTCTATCGTGGATGATTTTCCTGGTGTCACCCGGGATAGAATATATCTCGATTCTGAATGGCTTAATAACGAATTCACTATGGTTGATACTGGTGGTATTGAGCTGGTCAGTGATGATAAACTGTTGAATAGTATGCGCCAGCAGGCAACAATTGCTATCGAAGAGGCAGATGTAATCCTCTTTGTAGTGGATGGCCGCGTTGGGCTTACTAATGAAGATGAAGAAATTGTAAGAATTCTTCGCCGGACAAAGAAGCCGGTTATTCTTGCTGTAAACAAGATAGACACTCAAAAGCAGCAGGACGATATTTATGACTTTTATAGTCTTGGATTGGGAGATGTAATCCCGATCTCCGCGTCCAACTCCCTGAACCTTGGAGACCTTCTTGACGCTGTGGTAGCAGCTTTTCCGAAGAAGGCGGCAGAGGAAGATGAGAGCGATGAGCTGGCCATTGCGGTAATTGGTCGCCCGAATGTTGGCAAATCTTCGCTGGTAAATGCAATTCTGGGTGAAGAGCGGGTTATTGTAAGTGATATTGCTGGAACGACCAGGGATGCGATTGATACGCATTTCACAAAGGACGATATTAAATTCACTTTGATTGATACTGCCGGGATGCGCCGCAAGGCAAAGATTGATAAACCTGTAGAGCATTATAGCGTGTTGCGGGCATTGAGAGCTGTCGACCGGGCCAATGTTGTTCTTATGGTTATCGATGCTGTAGAAGGAGTAACTGAGCAGGATAAAAAAATCGCCGGCTTTGCCCATGAATCAGGAAAAGGCGTTATTATTATCGCCAATAAATGGGATTTGATACCTGACAAGGACGACAAATCTACCGTTAAATATACGGAGATTATTCGCAATGAACTCGTTTTTCTTCAGTATGCCCCTGTACTGTACATATCCGCATTAACAAAACAGAGGGTAAACCGTGTGACTGATGTAGTTAAATATGTGGCGGATCAACAGGCAATGCGCATTCAAACCAGTGTCCTAAATGAGCTGTTGAATGATGCAATCTCTATTAACCCGCCGCCAGCCCATAAAGGACGTCAGTTAAAGCTGCTATTTATGACTCAGGTTGGTATAGAACCGCCTCGGTTTGTTCTTTTTGCTAATGATCCTACCCTTGTTCATTTTTCATATTTGAGATATTTAGAGAATCAGCTTCGTGCCAGATTTGGCTTTGAAGGCGCTCCGCTGCGCATTATTACCAGAGCAAGAAAAGAAGAGGAGGATGATTGATGTTCGGATTGATAGTTGCAGTTGTATGTGCTTATCTTGTCGGTTCCATTCCAAGCGGTCTCATTTTGGGAAAGCTTATATGGAAGACAGATCTGAGGGACCATGGCAGTCATAATATTGGCGCGACAAATGCGTGGCGTACTATTGGCAAGGCTGGCGGAATCACTGTATTCCTTTGCGACCTCATTAAGGGTTGTCTCGGTGTTTGGTTTGCCATTAAATTTGCCGATGGCTCATCTTTTTCTCAGGTAATGGGGGGTATCATGGCGATAGTTGGTCATTCCTGGTCCGTATTCCTCGGTTTTAAGGGTGGCAAGGGAGTTGCAACCGGTTTAGGTGTGGTTGCTATGCTTATGCCGTTGGTAACTGTTTTGCTTTTTGGAGCCTGGTTTGCTGTTGTTTATTTTACAGGCTATGTATCTTTGGGTTCAATTGTGGCAGCGGCTTTAGCCCCAATCATGGCCTGGCTGTTTGGATATGATTTCTGGTTTATTGCTTTTGGCTGTCTGGCCGCTCTATTTATCATCGTCCGCCATAAGCAAAATATTGACCGGCTGCTGAATGGCACAGAAAGCAAGATAAAGGCTGCAAAGTAATTTGGGGTTATTACCCTGGTAAGCCCAGCTTACTCAGGGGTTGATTATATTGACAAGATTTATTTATTCATGCTAGAATAGCTTCCGTTGCAGACACGCGGCAACAATGCGGACATGGCGGAATTGGCAGACGCGTTGGATTTAGGATCCAATGCCGTGAGGCGTGGAGGTTCGAGCCCTCTTGTCCGCACCAAAAAGAATAACAAGGTCGTTTTCCGTGGCTAAAAGCAACTTGGATGACGGCCTTTTTTGTGACTCATTTGATTATGGATAATCCGGCAGCTATTAAGGATATAACAGGTGTGTCTTTATGAAAAAGAAGTTTATGGAATTGCTTGCCCCGGCAGGAAGCAGGGAAGCGTTTATCGCCGCAGTTGAGAGTGGGGCCGATGCAGTATATCTTGCAGGGCCTTCTTTTGGAGCAAGAGCTTACGCTGATAATTTCGATCGTGATGCTTTGAGGTGGGCGTTTGCATTTGCCCATCTCAGAGGGGTTGCCGTTCATGTTACTGTCAATACAGTTGTCAGTGACGAAGAACGGGATGAATGCGCCGATTATCTTCGTTTTCTTGATGGGGCGGGGGCGGATGCTGTTCTTGTGCAGGATTTGGGCGTGGCAATGCTGGTAAGACAGGTGGCTCCCAATTTGTCTCTGCATGCCTCAACCCAGATGACAGTTCATAATTTGGCTGGTGTTTTGGAACTGGCGGGCCTGGGCTTTACGAGAGTAGTCCTTTCCAGAGAGCTTTCCCTCAAAGACATAAGATATATTTGCGCTCATAGTCCGGTAGAAATCGAGGTGTTTATGCATGGGGCCCTTTGCGTTTGCTATTCAGGTCAATGTCTGATGTCAAGTCTTATAGGAGGACGCAGCGGTAACCGCGGACGTTGCGCTCAGCCCTGTAGATTGCCTTATTCATTAGTTGATCATAAGGGACAGGATGTGTTGAAAGGAAAGGCAGGGGAATACCTGCTTTCCCCCAAGGACTTAAAAACATTGGAAATACTTCCGGAGTACATGAACGCAGGGGTTGCATCACTGAAAATAGAGGGACGGATGAAGAGACCTGAATATGTAGCAGTAGTGGTTGATACATATCGCCAGGCACTGGATGGTCTTCTTCAGGGGGACGAAGGGTACAAAAACAGCAAAGAATCTGAACGCCGGTTGGCGCAGGTATTTAACCGAGACTTTACTACCGCTTATCTGAAAGGTCGTCCGGGGAGAAATATGATAAGCGATATGCGTCCGAATAATCGTGGAATTTTGGCGGGAAGGGTAGTAAAAATAGATAAAGCAAATTCAAAAACCTTTCTTAAGCTGGTTGTTGACGTTAATAAGGACGATGAGCTGGATTTTTGGGTTAAAGTTGGCGGTCGGACAACGGTTAAGCTTGACGAATTTGAGGATAACCACGGAAATAAGATAAACGCTGCTAAGGCGGGAGAAACGATCGCCTTTGTCACAGGCATTAATATCCGACAGAACGATCGGGCCTTTCGGGTTTATGATGCTGCATTGATGACTGAAGCCCGCAGCCGCTTTACTGCCGGCGCGCCGGTGAGAAGGGTGCCTGTAGCGGCCTCAGCCAGATTTTATTTGAATAAAAAGCCAAGACTGGATCTGAGTCTGTCTGAGGACAATAATGTTCATGTATTTGCCGAGGCTGAATACATTATTCCTCAAGCTGAAAATCATCCTTTGACTGATTTGACTGCGAAAAAACAGCTGAATAGGCTGGGAAGAACTGTTTACAAGTTGTCGAAGCTAAAACTTGATATTGAGCAGGGAGTAATGGTTCCTGTAAGCGTTATCAATGATTTGCGCCGCCAGGCTACCGATGCTATGGATAAGCTCAGGCATAGTATATGGTGTAATGAAAGAAATGCAGGAACTGCACTGACAGGAAAAAATCTCGATACCTTATCAAAAATTTGTTTGAAGGAAGAGGAAAAAAAAAGCATAGGAAGCATACCATCAGTTTATGTAAGTACCACCGCGTTTGATGGAGTGAAGTCTGCTCTCAAGGGGGAAGCTGAGGGGATAATATTTGGTGGAGACAGCTATCATCATGAACCGCTGAGTATTGGTAGTTACCGTGAGGCTGCTGCATTGGTAAGGAGCGGCAGCAGTGATTGTAAGCTTTTTTTTAATACTCCAAGAATATGCCGGGAGGATTCTCTCCCAGGATTAAAGACACTTTGGAAAAGCTGGCTTGAATTAGAACCAGATGGCGTATATGTCCATAATATCGCAACTCTCAGGATTCTAAGAAACTTGATTGAAGAAAGCGGCAAGCATATAGAACTGCGCTCGGATTATTCTCTGATATCCTTTAATGGATTGACTCTTGAAGCATTGGGAAAATTGGGAATAAAACAGGCAACCTTGTCTCCGGAGTTAAATCTCTCGGGGCTGTTGCCGCTAATAAAAAAATCACCGATTAAGACTGAATGTATAGTACACGGAAAGCTGGAACTGATGGTATCAGAGTACTGCGTACTGGGAAGCTTTCTGGGCGGTGTGGGAAAAGATGGCTGTGATACTTGCTCAATGCCTTGTAAGAACGGCCAGTATTTCCTAAAGGACCGAAAGGGTGAACTTTTTCCGGTGGCTAACGACCAGTACTGCCATATGCACCTGCTAAACAGTAAAACTTTAAGCCTCCTGCCGGAAATAGGGAAGCTGACCAATAGTGGGATAACTGCTGTCCGCATTGAGGCAAAGGCTATTAACCCTAAACATATCAGTACGTTAGTAAGCGCCTATCGGGATTATTTGCGGCGGGGAAGCAACCTCTCCCCGGAAGAAGTTGACTGGTGCAGGAAAACCGAGAAAGATACCGCGACCGAGGGAGTAACTCGCGGTCATTATTTCCGTGGAGTCTTATAACAGGCGATCGTTGGCGTATTTACAGACAATATATTATTCCGTTACGTACAAGCTGCTGGGAAACCGGCGGCTTTTTCGATTTGAAATGTTTTCCTGTTTGAGTTATTATCAGATGCGGAGGATGAGAAAATGGCTGTGAATTTTGAAAAAATAGAAACGGTGGCAGACCGACCCTTTAGAGTATCATCGCCTTTCGCACCGACAGGAGATCAGCCTCAGGCGATTGATAATCTGGCGCTGGGAATAGAAAACGGCCAGGAAGCACAGGTGCTGCTGGGTGCTACTGGTACAGGAAAAACATACACAATCGCTAAATTGATAGAAAAGGTACAAAAGCCCACTCTGGTGATAGCTCATAACAAGACGCTGGCCGCACAATTGGCAAGTGAGTTCAAAGCATTCTTCCCGGATAATTACGTTGGTTACTTTGTTTCCTATTACGACTATTATCAACCGGAGGCTTATATAGCGCAAACCGATACTTACATTGAGAAGGATGCTTCAATCAATGATGAGATAGACGAGCTTCGCCACTCTGCCACCTGCTCTCTTTTTGAACGGCGGGATGTAATTGTTGTAGCCAGCGTATCATGTATATACGGACTTGGTTCGCCGGAAAGCTATCATGAGATGGTTTTGTCTCTTCACAAGGGACAGGAGATATCCAGAGATGATATTCTTCGTAAGCTTGTTTCTATTCATTATGAACGAAATGATATCGCCTTTGAAAGAGATAAATTCAGAGTGCGTGGAGATGTTGTAGAGGTTTTTCCTGCCTCATACAATAATCGGGGGGTTCGTATTGAATTATTTGGGGATGAGGTTGACAGAATTTTAGAATTTGACATAACCAGCGGCCATGTGTATGGAGAACGGTTACATTCAATGATTTTTCCTGCGTCACATTATGTAACGGCTGACGAAGATTTGAAGATAGCCGTAGCCTCAATTCAGGAGGAACTGAATGAACGGTTACAGGAGCTGGAGGCAGCGAATAAGCTGGTTGAGGCTCAAAGATTAAAGCAAAGAACCAATTATGACCTGGAAATGATTGAGGAAATGGGCTATTGTTCAGGGATAGAGAACTACTCACGGCACCTTACTCACCGTAAGCCGGGAGAAGCTCCCTACACATTGCTGGATTATTTTCCAGATGATTTCCTGATTGTAATGGATGAATCACATGTCACCATGCCACAGCTGAAGGCAATGTATGCTGGTGACCGTTCTAGGAAAATATCCCTCGTAGATAATGGCTTCAGGCTGCCCTCGGCCTTTGATAACCGGCCTTTGACATTTGAAGAGTTTGAAGAGAGGATAAACCAGATTGTATATGTTTCAGCGACTCCGGCTGAATACGAATTGAATAAAGCTCAACAGGTTGTCGAACAGATAATCAGACCCACTGGAATAGTTGATCCGGAAATAGAAGTCAGACCGCTTGAGGGTCAAATCGATGATCTTATAAGTGAAATAAAAAAACGCGCTGCTAAAAACGAAAGGGTTCTAGTCACGACCCTGACGAAAAAAATGGCCGAAAACCTGACTGATTACCTCAAAGAAGAAAGCGTAAAGGTGCGGTATCTTCACTCTGATATAGCAACCTTTGAGAGGGCTGAAATAATCCGAGATTTAAGGGCTGGTGTGTTTGATGTTTTAGTAGGTATAAATCTTCTTAGGGAAGGGCTGGATATGCCGGAGGTCTCCCTTGTTGCAATACTTGATGCGGACAAGGAAGGATTTCTGCGGTCGGAAACATCATTGATTCAAACTGTAGGCCGTGCTGCGAGAAATGCCGCAGGTCATGTTATTATGTATGCTGACCGGATTACCGGATCAATGCAGCGAACTATCGAGGAGACTAATCGAAGAAGAAAAGTTCAGAAGAAATACAATAGTGATCACAATATTACGCCTGTAACCGTTATTAAACCGGTGAAAGATCTGATCGAAACAACAATAGTGACAGAGGCTGAATCATCGATAGCAGCAGATAACAGAGCAGACTACGAAATAAGGACAAAGGAGAAACGGAAGCTGACAAATAAGGACAAAGAGGCATTGATAAGGACTCTTACAAAGCAGATGCAGGATGCATCCAAAGCCTTGAATTTTGAGCGGGCAGCTGAGCTTCGAGACATAATTTTTGAACTACAGGGAACAAGAGAAGTCAGGAAACAATAAAAAAATAAACATCTCCTGCATTATTTACGCAAGAGATGTTTATTTTTATTTATGATGTTTGCCATTAGCATTTTGCCGGATACATCTGGATGAAGCCCGTCAATAGCAAGCTCTGGAGCCAAAAATCTGTTTTCGGCATCATAAAAATATGGTTCCAAATCAATACAGTAGGGCATTGTACGAATATGCTGATTGACGATTTTAAGCTTGCTGTCCCATTCGTTATAAGTAACAGAACTAAAAGCACTGAGAATTCTTTGTGGGTTTAGCGGCAAAATCGTCAAAAAAATTGGACGTATATCATTTTTTTCGCAGATTTCCCTTAGTGAATCAAGATATCTGCACATGTCCGAGGTGCTCATATCATTTCGCAGGTTGTTCGTTCCTTCCATGATAAGCAGATTATATGGATGCAAGGGAAGAACGTCAGCTTCAAATCTGGCAATAGCAGTATCCAGGGTATCACCACTTTTCCCTACATTGGTAGCGGGAAAATCAAGATAGCTGGTGTAGCAGTACTCAAGATTAGCAGGAGAATATGAAATTGCGCCGCCTCCGTGGGTAATGCTGTCACCAAAAGCTGCAGCAAATGGGCGGTTCTTGTATATTGGAATAGTGAAGGTAGCAGTGTCAGAGTAGTGACCTACTTGGTTTCCGTTTTTGTCCAGCGCTCTGACTCGCCAATAGTAGGTTGTACCAGGCTTTCCTCTTGGGAGATCATCATAAAGACAAGTTTTATTATTAGCTTGTTTACGCCATAAAGGATTTTCAATTGGTCTGTTTTCATGGTCTTTATCAAAGGGCTGAGTAGAGAGCTCAACCTCGTAATTAAGCTGTCTGTCCGCAAGAGGTATCCAGCTGTAGACTGGATACAATGGCATTCTGCCGGTTACTGTTTTGTCATTCTCTATAAGCTGGGGGCGGTCGGGAACAGGAAGGGATTCGTCAACATACAGTTCCTTGGCAGGCGAGAAAGTTCCTAATGGTTCTCGATTAAGATTTAGAGCTTGTACCCGCCAATAGTACTTTTTTCCGATAGCTGCTTTATCTCTGATGAATTCTGTGAGATCAATCTGACATCCGTTAGTATAAATTCTATCGTTCAGGTATACGCTGTTATCGGGATTACTTGTATTGTCTTCTTTATCAGGTGGTGTCACAAGCAGTTCAAGCCTGTAGCAGGCGGCAGTTGGTACCGTATGCCACATAAGAAATGGTTTGATAGGTGCTGGTGATTTTGCGGTGAAGTTGCTTATCAGTACAGGTACATTCTTGTGTACATACTTTGGATTAACAACAGGTGGAAATGGATGTCCTAATTCACCAAACATACCATATGGGGTAATTACATATTCGGTATGATAGGCAGAGGATTCAAGTTTACAGCTTGGAGATAAGGAAAATTCGCTTTTTTCTACTCGTCTTATTGGCTTATTGCTGTCGTTTCCCTTTGTAACAGATATTGTATCTATTCGGTAGTAACACGGATAGGGAAGCCTTTCCCAGCTGAGTATCTGTCCATGATCAGTCTCGGTAATTACCGCATTGGCATTGTCCCGGCCCCAAAGAACTATGTCTGATTTTTCGATAGCATACATAAACATGAGGAAAAAAGCGGACATAATAAAGACGAAAGAGAGGAACTTTTTCATCAAATTACCTTACTTTGAATAAAATATATACTGTATTAGTATCACGCATTAGAAACCTTTATCAATACATGATATAATAAACCCGCAATAGTATATCATCTTTCAAGCATTTATACAGTCTTGAGAATAAATTTTTTTATATTATTGAGGTGGATACGATGTCAAATGAATCTGTTCAAGAGAAAAAGGGACTGGTTATCGTTCATACCGGTGACGGGAAAGGAAAGACAACCGCAGCGCTGGGATTGGCAATTCGCGCGTGGGGAGACGGACTTCGTATATTGATAATTCAGTTCATTAAGGGCGGTTGGAAATATGGAGAATTAAAAACCCTGAAAACCTTGGGGGACATTGATGGAAGAATTGAGGTTCGTCAGTGCGGTAAGGGATTTACTCAACGATGTGGGGATAAAAGCGAGCATTGTGAAGCAGCCCGTAAAGCGTTACAGACTGCTCAAAAAGAAATTTATAGCGGCGAATGGGATATGATAATTCTGGATGAGCTTAACTATGCTGTTAAGTTCGACCTGATAGAAGAACATTGCGTACTGGACTTGATAAGAGAGAAGCCGGAGGATATTCACCTTGTAATTACAGGAAGGGATGTTCGGCCGTCAGTTGCTGAGGCTGCCGATCTCGTTACAGAGATGCGGCTGGTAAAGCATCCTTTCCAAAAAGGAGTCAAGGCACAGCAGGGTATCGAATTTTGATTATGTCTTGCAATGGTTAGATAAAAGCGTTATTATACTGTTTACAGTGTTACATATATTTTGTGGGAGGTAGGGTTTATTTTGAAAAGTGATGTTGTAAAAAAAGGTGCCACCCGCTGTGCTCATCGTTCTCTTTTCCATGCTATGGGATATGGCCCGGAGGACTTGAAAAAACCTCTTATTGGTATCTGCAATGCATTTAATGAAGTAATTCCTGGTCATCTTCATCTCCGTGAAATCGCAGATGCGGCAAAGCTTGGGGTTGCGGCCGCCGGTGGTACTCCTTTTGAGTTCCCGGCAATTGGTGTCTGCGATGGTATAGCGATGGGTCATACCGGCATGAAATTTTCCCTTGCCAGTCGTGAACTTATTGCCGATTCCATAGAGGCCGTTGCTACTGCCAGCGGCTTTGATGGATTGATTCTTATACCCAACTGTGACAAGATTGTTCCCGGTATGCTGATGGCAGTTGCCCGTCTCAATATTCCTTCCGTAGTTGTTTCTGGCGGTGCAATGCTTGCCGGACGCTTCCGTGGGCGGGATATTAGCGTAAGTCAGGCCTTTGAGGCGGCAGGGAAATTTGCAGCCGGACAGATGTCCGCGGAGGAAATGGAAGACCTCGAGGCAAATGCGTGCCCGAGCTGCGGTAGCTGTGCAGGTCTTTTCACGGCTAATTCCATGAATTGTCTTACAGAGGCGCTTGGCATGGGGCTGCCGGGAAATGGTACTATACCGGCTGCTTATGCAGGACAGCGTCGTCTCCTTGCAAAGCGGGCGGGAGCTGTGGTGATGGATTTGATTGCTAATGATATCAAACCTCGTGATATTATGACGCTAAAAGCATTTGAAAATGCCATCACAGTTGATAATGCTATCGGCGGCAGCTCAAATACCGTTCTTCATATTCCGGCTATTGCTCATGAGGCAGGAATTACTATTGAGCCGCCTCTCTTTGATGAAATAAGTCAGAAAACGCCGTATATTACTAAACTCAGCCCGGCTGGTAAGCATCATATGCAGGATCTTAATGAAGCAGGCGGCATCAATGCGGTAATGGCTGAGCTGGCAAAGAAAAATCTTTTGCATCTCGATGCCATGACTATCACCGGTACTTTGGGTGATAGGATTAAGAATGCCAAAGTCCTAAATTACGATGTTATTCACTCTGTTGACGATCCATACAGGGCTACAGGCGGTATTGCGATATTAAAAGGCAATCTGTGCCCGAAATACGCTGTAGTCAAGGCTTCTGCTGTAAATGAGGACATGCTTGTATACAGCGGAGTCGCCAAGTGCTACAACTCTGAGGAGGATGCGGTCAATGCCATCATGGATGGAAAAATCGTTGATGGCGATGTAGTTGTAATCCGCTATGAAGGTCCTAAAGGTGGCCCTGGTATGCAGGAAATGCTTAACCCGACAGCTGTTATAACAGGCCGTGGGCTCAAGGTTGGCCTCATCACAGACGGAAGATTCTCGGGAGCAAGCCAGGGTGCCTGTATTGGACATATCTCCCCTGAAGCCATGGAGGGCGGCCTGATTGCCCTTATTGAAGATGGTGACAGGATTTCAATTGATATTCCAAATCGCAAACTTGAACTGGAGGTTCCAGAGGAAGTAATTGAAAAACGCCGCGCTGCGTGGATTAAACCGGAGCCTAAGATTAAAATCGGTTATCTCGCCCGTTATGCAAAACTCACAACTTCCGCTAATACTGGCGCTGTAGTGACAGCAGACTGATATTAGTTTTATCTTAATTGGAATTGCACAGGCATTATTTTTTGGAAAAGCCCTAATATTTAGGCAAAAAATGCTGTTGAAAACCGGTTTTTAATGTTACATTTGTATTATTAAATGGAAATGTTGGGACAAAAGTCATGAAATAAAAATACTGTATATTTTAACTTGAAAGTGACTGGAAAGACTGATAAAATCTCAGTAGTGGTGCCTAACGGGTTTTTGTACCATTTTTGCTGGTAAAAGCAAATTTTACACAAGAGGAAGTGGGATTTGTGGCTGAGCATGAGCCAATGCTAGACATGTTCATCTTTGAGACCCGCCAGTTTTTGGAACAGCTGGAGCAGTTGGCTTTAAAGAGTGAACAGACTCAAAGTTTTGACCCGGATGATGTAAATGAGTTTTTCCGTGGACTTCATACGATAAAGGGGTCTGCGGCGATGATGATGGTAAGCAATGTTTCGATGGTTGCTCACTCAGTAGAGGATGTGTTCTTTTATATCCGTGAGAGAAAGCCACAGAACATTGATTGCTCCGCTGTTACCGACTTGGTGCTTTCGGCTGTTGACTTCATGGGGGGCGAAATCGAAAAGATTGACGCTGGTGAAAAGGCAGATGCAAGCAGTGATGAATTTTGCGAATCGACCCGTTCGTTTCTAAGGGCTTTTAAGGAAGCTAATGGAGATGACCCGGATGTTGATTTACGGAAAGTCAACGGTCAAAAGAAGGCCGCTGGGGGGGCTGCAGGTGGAGCGGTGGCTCCTGAACCTGCCAAAGAATCAAAACCCCAGCAATACTTTATACCGGCAGCTACAAAACCTGCTGATTCGCCTGGCGAAAATGTCTTTTTTGCCCATTTGCGGTTTGAACCGGATTGCGGTATGGAGGAAGTCCGTGCCTTCGGCGTACTGAATGCACTCAAGGATAAAGTGATTGAAGTACATCATCTTCCTGACAAAATTTTGGAGGATGATGCCTCCGCGGACAAGATTCAGCAGGATGGCTTTAAGTTATGGTTTACTACCAAGCTGGATGAAGCGGACATAAAAAAACACTTGGATACAACGATATTTTTGGATTCCTTGGAGCTAAGGAAACTAAAGGATGTTTCTGAGTGTGAATATTGGCCATCGCTTGTGCAGCAAGCTGTTCAGACGGCGGAATCATCGTCTGAGCCAATAACCCCAGCCAAGCCGGAACCAAAACCGAGGCCAAAGCCGTTGAAGCACGATCAGCAGCAACTGATAAGTGTTGCTGTGGACAAGCTGGACAGGCTCATGGATCTTGTCGGCGAATTGGTTATAGCTGAGGCGATGGTTACTCATAATCCTGATGTTGCCAATCAGGAGCTTGAGAATTTTCAGAAGGCATCCCGGCAGCTCCACAAGGTCGCGAACGAATTGCAGGACAGCGTTATGGAGCTTCGTATGGTTCCCCTGGAAGCTACCTTCATGAAGATGAACCGTATCGTTCGGGACATGACCAAGCGATTAAATAAGAAAGCCAAACTTGTACTGATTGGTGAAGATACAGAAGTAGATAAGAACATTATTGAGCACATCGGGGATCCCCTGATGCATATTATCCGTAACAGCATTGACCATGGCATTGAGATGCCTGATGTCCGGGTCGGTAGCGGCAAGGATGAAACTGGTACGGTTACCTTGTCGGCAGCGAATGCCAGTGGCGAGGTTTTAATCAAAATCACTGATGACGGCGCCGGGCTTGACCGGGAAAAGATCCTAAATAAAGCCCGGGCAAATAAGCTGTTCACTAAACCGGAGGAGGAACTTACTGACAAAGAAATTTATTCTTTTATTTTCCATGCAGGCTTCTCGACTAATGAAAAGGTCACCGAATTTTCAGGACGTGGTGTTGGTATGGATGTTGTTACGTCTAATATCAAAGCCATGGGGGGGACGGTTGTGGTTGATAGTACCCCAGGACAGGGAACTGTTACTACTCTGAAAATACCGCTGACTTTGGCGATTATTGAGTGTATGTCGATTGCTGTCGGAAGCGCAAGATACACCGTGCCGATAAATTCTATCAGGCAGTCCTTCCGGCCTGCGCTGGATCAGATAGTTCACGACCCGGATCACGGAGAAATGATAATGGTCAGGGGAGAGATTTTCCCCGTTGTTCGCCTTGGTGCGCTGTACAAGGTTCCAGATGCCGAAACTGAATTGGAAAACGGTATACTGTTGCTTGTAGAGGCAGACGGGCGCGTTATAGGTTTGTTTGCCGACAGGTTGCTTGGCGTTCAGGATATAGTTGTAAAACCAGTTCCAAAGTATATACAACGAATGTCCAATTCCTGTGGCATTGCAGGCTGCACTATCCTGGGCGACGGAAGCATCAGTCTCATCCTCGACGCCGGGGATATGGCAAAGACTCTTTTATCATAAAAAGAAGGTGAAACTTTTATGACCGAAGACGAAAAGGCGCTGTTGGCAATTACCGAGGATACTCAAAAGGACAAATATCTCACCTTTGCGGTTGGTGACGAAATGTACGGCATAGATATAAAGGCCGTCATTGAAATTATCGGAATCCTGCCGATTACCAGTATTCCGGAAACTCCGGAATACCTTCGGGGGATAATCAACCTTCGTGGAAAGATAATCCCCATTGTGGATATGCGTCTTAGATTTCAAAAGGAGTTCCTGCCCTATCATGACAGAACCTGTGTGATAGTTGTCGACATGATTGATATCATGGTTGGGGTTATTGTGGACAGTGTGGCAGAGGTTTTGACTATCCCCGAGGGTTCAGTCGTACTTCCGCCAAAGCTGAAAGCAGCGCATAATCGTTGCATCAGTGGCATTGGTAAATCTGGTGAGAACGGTGAAAAAGCCACCATGTTGCTGGATTGGCAAAAGCTGTTCTCCGAAGAAGATACAGAAATTATGGCCGATATGATGGCCGATAACTAAGATTTGAGGTGCGAATAATGGCAAGAGTAAAAAAATCTTCAATGTCAATTAAGAACAAACTTGTGGGCACGATAGTCAGCATGGGTTTACTTATCATTGTCTCCGTGATATTCAGTATTTATCAGCAAGATATGATGGCTGCAAGCTACAATAGAATTATTGATATTGATGTTGAATCCAAGGTAGAGACTTACGCAGCCGGTCGGTATTTTAATGCTACTCACGCTGAGACGCTGCGAGCCCTCCTCCAGACGGAGATTTCTGCTCGTAATAAGTGCCTGGCAAAAGCAGAAGAGTTTAATCCTCTCATTGATGAGCATTTAAAAAGGTTGGCGGCAAAGGTTTACACTGATTCCAGCAAAGCGGTGGTTAAAACTTTGCAGAATGATGTTGAACAGTACCGTAAGGCCAGGGGGGTGGCCCTTGTTCCTATGGCGGACGGCAATGTTAATATGGGAGCATTGGCTGAGGCTGAGCGTCATGTTGCTGCTTTCCGCGAACACTGCGGCCAGATATTTAAGAATGCAGAGCTGGCAAATACGAGGGAGATGGATGAGCTTTCCAGCCGGAACGCCTCAAATGTAACTACGCTGGTTATTGCAGCAGTGATAATCGTGGGTGGTTCTCTCTTTGCTGGTATTCGTCTTGCTAACAATACTGCCAGCAGAATCAATCACTTTAAGGAAGCAGCTTTTAAGATTGCCGATGGTGATTTGTCCGAGCCCTTTGAAGAAAGCGGCGGAGATGAGCTCTCTATGGCCGGTGAAGCTTTTGAGAAGATGAGGCGCAATGTAAAGAGAGCCATTTCCGATATTCGTGACACTGCTGAACAAGTTTCCACTGGTGCAAAAAATATTTCCGATGCCAGCATTTCTCTCTCTCAGGGAGCAACCGAGCAGGCAGCGTCCATTCAGGAGCTGTCAACCACTATTTCCGAGATTTCTGCACAGACTACCAGCAATGCAGATTCGGCAAATCATGCCTCTGATTTGAGCATGAAAGCAAAATCTGCAGCTAATGATGGCAATCAGTCTATGCGTCAGATGCTTGATGCAATGGAAGCCATCAACGAATCCTCCACCAGTATTTCCAAGATTATAAAGGTAATTGATGAGATTGCTTTCCAGACAAACATACTGGCTCTCAATGCGGCTGTGGAAGCTGCCCGTGCAGGCCAGCATGGTAAGGGATTCGCGGTAGTTGCTGAAGAAGTACGTAATTTGGCTGCCCGGAGTGCCAAGGCGGCTAAAGAGACTACCGACATGATTGAGGATTCTATCTCTCGCGTTGCAGAAGGAAGAAGTATCGCTCAAAAGACCGCAACATCTCTTGGTGCTATTGTCAATAATGTGTCTGAGACTGCAGATATTGTTGATTCTATTGCAGCTGCTTCCAACGAGCAGCGTAGCGCTATAGAACAGGTAAATGAGGGAGTCCTTCAGGTATCCAAGGTTGTTGAAGCAAACTCTGCTTCCTCTGAGGAAACTGCTGCTGCCAGTGAAGAACTCAGCCGTGAGGCGTTCAATTTGAACAAGTTGGCTGGTCGCTTTAAGATTGGTGCCGACGAAGATTACGGCTCCGCTGATGAAGCGCCGACTAGAATTGTTCTGACCGATGATGAGCGATAATTCCTTGTATTTTTAAGAATGTTTGCCCAGACAAAGGAAATTTCGTAAAATGAACAAAGTTTTGAGAGTGCTTATAGTTGATGATTCACTCATTTTCCGTGAGACACTCTTCAAAGAGTTGGGAAGATTTCTTCCGGAGGGAAGTGTTCTTGAAAGGGCTGATAACCCTTTTTCGGCAAGGGACAAGATACTAGAGTTCAAGCCTGATGTTATGTTGTTGGATGTGGAGATGCCAAAACTGGATGGGATAGAGTTCCTGAAACGCCTTCTGGCTCAGTATCCGCTACCGACTGTTGTAATGAGTGCCGATGATGAGTATTGCTCGGAGGCACTTTCTGCAGGCGCTTGCGATTTTGTTGCAAAACCTGGTTCAGGCAGGAAATTTGATGATACATATCTTAGTGATATTGCCCTGCGATTAAAAACTGCTTCCCTTCGGAGGATTCATACTAGACCGTATGAATGGTACGGTGACAAGGGTAGACAAAGCGATGAAAAGCCGGTTTCTAAACCGGCAGAGGATCGCAAACGCGCTGTAAATCCAAAGTCAGCGGCAGAAGTTACCGCTATGTATTTGTCTAGGGGTGAGGCTATCGCTGAATCGAACTATAAAGTCATAAAACGAGGGGTAAGTGTTAGCCCTGGTAGCGTCTTTATGGGTCCCCCTTCCTATAATAGGAGGAGGGCACAGGATAAAGAAGATTATCCTGTAAGTGAGGTTCAAAATGATAGCAATTTTGAGAGTAGCTCTGATGTGAATGCAGCTTCAGCGTCGGAAGAGGATACTGGTTCAAAGACTGAATCCGGGAAAATCTCCTTAAAGACAAAAAAGATTACTCTTATAGCCATAGGCGCTTCTACCGGAGGAACCATGGCCTTGACGAAGGTTATTACAGCTTTAAGGCCTCCTTTGCCACCTATAGTTATTGTTCAGCATATCCCTGCCAATTTTTCCCGTCTTTTTGCTGAGCGCCTTAATGATGAGTGTGTTTTAGAGATCAGAGAAGCAAAAGACGGTGATAGGTTGGAGGCCAATCATGTGTACATCGCCCCTGGTGGCTTGCATATGAGGTTGGTCAGCACTATCACCGGCACAAAAATAGAATGTGCTCCGGGCAAACCTGTAAATAGCGTTTGTCCTGCGGTTGATGTGTTGTTTGATACGGTGGCGGATTTGTACGGAAAAGAAGCTTTGGGCGTGATTCTGACTGGTATGGGAAAAGATGGAGCCGATGGTTTGTTGAAGATGAGAAAAGCTGGTGCTACCACTCTTGGGCAGGATGAGAGAACCTGCGTTGTATACGGAATGCCTAAAGCAGCTTGGGATATCGGCGCTGTACAAAGGCAGATGCCGCTGGATTCTATAGCAGGCTCGATTATGGCTATTGCTGCAGGAAGTAAATAAAGATTTTTTCGGGGAAATACCAGATGGTTTTGTTTAGCTTCTCAGATTGATAAAGGGGGGAGGAATGAGTAGATGCGGGACATTATAGCAGAAAGCGATGCCAAGGTTTTGACTGAGCTTATCAGCGACGTTCGAGATGGTATTTTGATTACCGATGAAGTTGGTCGTATCAAATATTTGAATGAAGCAGCTGTTAAAATTTTGGGATTAGCCGATAATGTTCGTGGCAAGTATTTTGATGATGTATGTGCAATCTATGATTTGGCCTCCAATGTTCGGATAAATAGTCCAATTAAGCAGGCTTTGGAGGAGAAAATATCCGTTGAGTTGCGGATAAATTCGGGTATCAAGTGGCCGGATGGAAGTATCACTTACATTTCGGCCACAAGTACACCGATTATCGGAAAAGATGGTGGGTTAAGAGGTAGTTCGTCTCTGTTTAGAGATATCACCGGCCTGAGGCAATTAGAGTTGAAGCTTGAGGATAATCAGCAGTACCTGCGGACTATATTTTCTGCTGTTGTCGTTGGGCTTCTGGTTGTCGATGCGCGTGGCTGTATTGTTGACTTGAATAGGGCAGCGGAGCAGATGTTAGAGTCAACTGCTCATTCTGCAATAGGCAGGCGGTTTGGTGATGTTTTTGAGTGCAAAAACAGCGTAGAAGCAGGTTGTGGAAATGGGCGTAATTGTATATTATGTTCAATAAATAACCACATTAAGCAAGCTGTTGACTCAGATGGTCAGTATGATGACCAGTTTGATATTGCCATGTGCCGGGCTGGCGACAGCCGGTTAATATGGCTTAGAGTATGTGTTGCAACTGCTGTTGCGAATGAAGAAAGACATGTAATTATATCCCTTATAGATATCTCAGATCGAAAGAAATATGAGTACGAATTGGAGCAGGCCAAAGCGGCAGCGGAAGCTGCAAGCAAGGCGAAAGGCCAATTCCTTGCTAATATGAGTCATGAAATCAGGACGCCCATTACTGGTATGGTGGGAATGATCGACCTTACCTTGCGGACGAAAATGACTGATTATCAGCGTGATAATCTTAATTCAGCTAAGGAATGTTCAAAGTATCTGCTGAATATAATAAATGATATTTTAGATTTTTCCAGACTGGAGAGTGGCTCGCTGAAGCTGGATATCACAAGATTTGATTTTATGAAGAATCTTAATCAGGTATTGTCCACGCAAAAAAGAGCCGCAATGGAAAAGGGCCTCTACATAGAAACTCAATTGGCTGATGATTTGCCACGATACATTAGTGGTGATGCTTTGAGAATTCGTCAGATTCTTCATAATCTGATCGGTAATGCAATCAAATTCACTAATTCGGGTGGTGTTACGATAAAGGTTGTCAAGGGCGAGCGATCAGGTAATCCTGTTTTGGAATTTTCAATTAGGGACACCGGAATAGGAATGATAAAGGCTGACCTTTCAAAGCTGTTCAAGCCTTTTAGTCAGGTTGACGGTTCAAGTACGAGGAGATTTGGTGGCACAGGCTTGGGGTTGAGGATAACAAAAGAACTTGTTGACTTGATGTCAGGCAATGTGGGTGTATCTTCAAAAGCTGGTGAAGGAAGTGTTTTTTCTTTCTGGATACCATGCCACGAGGTTTGACTCTGTTGACGAAGTAATCCGTTCGCGTAGTGTTTTTGTGAATCCAACGCCTCGTCGAGAGACAAACGATGGTGGCGAGGATATTGCCGATCTCATGAAGTATTGCATGGATGAGCTTTCAAAGTAAAGATTGCCGGTTAATTTATATAAGAGGAGTATAATTATGAAGATCTTAATTGCAGAAGACGATCGTGTTAATCGGACGTTTTTGAAGGAATTTATGTCTGCCTATGGCGAGTGTGACTTGGCAATAGACGGTGTCGATGCTCTTGATTATTGCATGGCGGCATGGAAGAATAATGAACCATATGACCTTCTTTGCCTTGATGTTATGATGCCAAAGGCTGATGGTCTTAAAGTTCTTAAAGTGATAAGAGCGATAGAAGCGCAGCAACAAATTCCGGTTGAGAATCGTCTTCGCATCATGGTAATGACTGCTCTTGCTGATGTTAGTTATGTGGATGAAGCTTTTAAGCTTGGTTGTGATGCTTATGCAACGAAACCCATTGATACTGAAAAGGTAAATGAAGTAATTCAAAATTTGGGATTTGAGCCGGTTAAAAATAGCGAATTGTGATTTTGCTTTTATGTTTAGGGCGAGGTCTGATGTTTTTCAGGCCTCGCCTTAATAATTTATGGCGCTGTCTTTGGGGAAACTGCAAGGCAGTTTATGCTTAATGGCATTCAACGCTCGAGGGTTGTTAAAACGCCTAAAATATGCCTGCCGCTTCAAATAAGTAAGTGGCGGTAGATCTTTTGGAGATTGTAAGGTGGAGATTATATCTTTATCTTCAATAAAGTGTAGAAGGAATGAAAACAGCCAAGACTTTTTCTTGGAACCACGGGGCGGTATAATGCGCTTATATGAGCTATGGGAATACTATTGAAATACGAGGTTGTTGAATTTGGAAAAGAGAGATGCAAATAAAACTGCCTGTAATTATAAAGAACAGGAAGCTGCATTTATAAAAAAATGCGGGTCATTTGTACATACATATGCGGAATCGTTTTTTTACGATCCAGACCAGCGGGTTGTAGAAGCAGCAAAAATGAAATTGGAACATACTGGGTATGTTCAGAGTCATTCAAAAGAACTGGCAATAGAATTAGGATTACGAGATCATGATGTTTTTCTTTCAGAGCTCATTGGGTTGCTTCATGATGTAGGAAGATTCAGGCAGTTCCAGGTCTACAAGACATTTTTTGATGCCCAATCAGAGGACCATGCTAAGTTGGGAATTAAAGTTATATCTGATACGGGACTGCTGAATGAATTATCTCAAACCGATAGAAAGATAATTACTTTCTCAATACTTAATCATAACAAACGGGTTATAGCGCCAACCGATGATGAACGGAATCTATTGTTTGCGAAAATTATCCGTGATGCTGATAAGCTTGATATTTTTAGAGTGCTAAGTCCATATTTGGAGCCATCGGATGGCTCAGGGATAAATCAAAAATTTGTTGAGGAATTCAACCAGGGCATCCAGTGTGATTATTCAAAAATTGAGACGGAGGATGATCGAAAGATCATCAGACTGATATGGGTATATGATATAAATTATTCCTGGACGATGAAGAGAATTGTAGAGGCCGGTTATATTGACAGGATTATTGAATGTATTATGCCAAATGAAGAAATATTGCCTGGGCTTATCCGGCTACAGGAGTATGTAAAGAAAAAATGTAATGAACGCAGTAATGAAGCGCTTTAATATATAGCGGCAGCTATAGTTTTGTGATATACTAAATCGGTTAAAATGAAAAAGAAACCGGGCTTTGCCCATAAAGGAGTATTGATAAGCATGGCTGACAAGATTTCGTTGGCATCTAATTTCATTCAGAATGCCATTGAGGAGGATTTGAAAAATGGTAAATATACCGAAGGGGTACATACCAGGTTTCCGCCTGAGCCCAATGGCTACCTTCATATTGGTCATGCAAAATCTATCTGCCTGAATTTTGGCCTGGCAGAGTTGTTTGGCGGCAAGTGTAATATACGTTTTGACGATACTAATCCCGCAAAAGAGGATGTAGAATACGTTGATTCAATTCAGGCAGATGTCAAATGGCTGGGCTTTACCTGGGACGATAGAAAATTTTATGCATCGGACTATTTCGGAAAACTCTATGATTATGCTGTTCAACTCATAAGGGCGGGGAAGGCATATGTATGTGACCTTACCGGAGAAGAAATACGTCAGTATAGGGGGACATTGACGGAACCTGGAAGAGAAAGTCCATACCGAAATAGAAGTGTAGAGGAAAACCTTGAGCTCTTTGAAAAAATGAAGAATGGTGAGTTCGAGAATGGTTCGCATGTTCTTAGAGCGAAGATTGACATGGCTTCTCCCAACATTGCGATGCGTGACCCTGTACTTTACAGAATAGCTCATACAGAACACCATCGTACTGGTAATAAATGGTGTATATACCCAATGTATGATTTTGCTCATCCACTTTCTGATGCGATTGAGGGGATAACTCATTCTGTATGCACACTGGAGTTTGAAGACCATCGACCGCTGTATAATTGGATATTGGAATCCTTGGGGTTTGATGTTAATACCAGGCCGCGACAAATAGAGTTTGCCAGATTGAATCTTACCAATACGGTAATGAGCAAACGCAAACTGCGCCTTTTGGTTGAGAAAGGGTATGTGAGCGGCTGGGATGATCCAAGAATGCCGACCATTTCCGGTTTGCGTCGCCGTGGTTATACAGCTAAAGCAATCCGTTCTTTCTGTGAGGATATTGGTGTTGCAAAAAGCAACAGTCTTGTTGATGCCGGGATGCTTGAGCACGCTGTTCGTGAAGACTTGAACGCCAAAGCTGATCGTGTGATGGCAATTCTGTATCCTGTCAAGGTAGTAATCACAAATTATCCGGAGGGGAAAATTGAATACTTGAAGGCGGATAATAATCCTAATAGCGATACTAATCGGTTTGTTCCTTTTGGCAGAGATATTTTTATAGAGTCCGAGGATTTTATGGAAGAACCACCTAAAAAGTTCTTTCGCCTCAAGCCTGGTGGGGAAGTCAGGCTTAAATATTCGTATATAATTAAGTGTGAAGAAGTAGTGAAGAATGATGATGGGTCAATTAAAGAAATAAGATGCACCTATGACCCTGATTCTAAAGAAGGCGGAGCCACAGCTGGCCGCAAGGTAAAGGGTACACTCCATTGGGTTGAATCATCCACCGCCCTTGATGCAGAAGTCAGATTGTATGATTATCTGTTTAAGACTGATGAAAAAGGGGACACGCCCGATGATTTCCTTTCAGCAGTGAATCCCGATTCCTTGAAGGTCATTCAATCAAAAATTGAGCCAAGTGTAAAATATGCTGCTGCCGGTACCAAGTATCAGTTCCTGCGTCAGGGGTATTTCTGTGTAGATAATGATACTACGTTTGAAAAACCTGTTTTCAATCGGGTTGTGGGTCTTCGTGATTCTTGGGCTAAAGAACAAAAAAAGTAGGGCGGAATATATGGCAAAGATACCGAAAAATTTATCCGATAAGGATATGCTGAAGAATTTTGTCGAAGAACCAACGCTGGAGGATGTGTTTCTGGCGAGGGAAAAGGCAACCGAGAAAAAATCTGTTCAGGAGGGTCCTGCCTCCAATATAAATATTGCATATCTTACCCCGGACATTGTTAAGAAACTGGGAAAGCTTTTACTGGAGCTCAAGGTTAAGCTATACGATGCAGGGATTGTTGACTATCGTATCGAGCCGCGGCTTGAGGGGAAACAGATAATTCTCGTACCCGTAGAGACTGGTCGAAAGAGATAATCGTTGGAAGAAGGAGAAAAATGTTAAAGTATAAATCTCGTGAAATAGAAAAAAAATGGCAAACTAAATGGTCTGACAGTAAAATCTATAAGACAGAAATGTCTAAGGATAGGGAAAAGTATTATGTTTTGGAAATGTTTCCCTATCCGTCCGGTAATCTTCACATGGGACACGTCCGCAATTACTCCATAGGAGATGTTCTTGCCCGCTATAAGACCATGGCCGGGTTTAATGTTATTCATCCCATGGGCTTTGATGCTTTTGGTATGCCTGCGGAGAACGCGGCAATAAAGAATAAAGTTCATCCTTCTGACTGGACCTTCTCCAATATTGATAACATGAAGCGTCAGCAGCGGGAAATGGGCCTTTCCTATGATTGGGACAGGGAGGTAGAAACCTGCCGTCCTGATTATTATCGTTGGACTCAGTGGATGTTTGAAACCTTTTATAAGCGCGGTCTTGCTTACAAAAAGGAAGCGTCTGTAAACTGGTGTGATACGTGTGGAACGGTCCTGGCCAATGAACAGGTAGTCGATGGAAAATGCTGGCGCTGTGATAATGATGTCCGGAAAAAGGCTCTTTCGCAGTGGTTCTTAAAAATTACCGCTTATGCTGACGAATTGAAAAAAGATCTTTCTTTGTTAAATGGTTGGCCGGACCGAGTGAAGACTATGCAGGACAACTGGATTGGTCGGAGTGAAGGTCTGGAGTTTTCTTTTGATGTTCCTGAATACGGGGAGAAAATTCCTGTCTATACCACCTGTGCTCATACTGTATTTGGCGTGACCTATGTTGTCCTTGCGGCCGAACATCCATTGGTTAAAAAGTTCATTGCCGGCAAGAAAAATGAAAAGGAGCTTCGCGCATTCGTAGAAAAAACAAAAAACAGCAGTGATATTGAGCGCACTTCTGCCGAGTATGAAAAGAAGGGTATGTTCACTGGTGTTTATGCCGTTAATCCAGTAAACGGGAAAAAGATACCTGTTTGGGTAACTAATTATGTCCTCTATGATTATGGTACTGGCGCAGTTATGGGCGTACCAACCGGTGATCAACGCGATTTTCAGTTTGCAAAAAAATATAACCTTGAGCTGATTTTAACGGTTGATAATCCGGATTCGCCCATCGATGAGAACAACATGACAGAGGCTTATGTTGAACCAGGTATCATGGTAAATTCTGCCCAATTTAATGGTATGGATTCTGATGAGGCCAGAAAAGCTATCGCTGATTGGATGGTGGAGAAACAACTTGGCGATGCTAAAGTCAAGGTTAATTACCGCCTCCGTGACTGGCTCGTTTCTCGTCAAAGATATTGGGGCGCGCCTATTCCCATTGTTTATTGCGAAAAATGCGGCGAGCAGCTTGTTCCTGATGAACAGCTTCCTGTTCTGTTGCCCCAAAATGTATCTTTTGAACAGGGGTCTGTATCTCCCCTGGCTCAGTGTGAGGAGTTTGTGAATTGTACTTGTCCAAAGTGCGGGGGTTCGGCCAGACGTGAGACGGATACGATGGATACATTTATTTGTTCCTCCTGGTATTATCTCCGTTATACTGATGCTCTCAATGACAGAGAGCCATTCTCCAGGGAGAAAGTTAATTATTGGGCGCCGGTTGACCAGTATATTGGTGGCATTGAACACGCTATTTTACATCTTCTTTACTCTCGTTTCTTTACTAAGGTGCTTCGTGACGAAGGATGGGTTAATTTTGATGAGCCATTTACGAACCTTTTGACGCAAGGTATGGTTCTAAAAGACGGCGGTAAAATGTCAAAATCCAAGGGAAATGTCGTATCTCCTGAGGAAATAATCGGTAAATACGGCGCTGACACGGCCAGATTGTTTATACTTTTCGCCGCTCCCCCTGAGCGGGACTTAGATTGGAGCGACGACGGTGTAGAGGGAGCATTCCGGTTCCTCAATCGCGTGTGGAGAATTATTGACCAGTTCACCGATATGGCAAAGGCCGGCAGTGACAAATACGATGTGTCGGCACTAACTCCCGAGGAAAAGGAGCTCCGTCGTGTCCTTCATGCCACTATCAAGAAGGTAACAGCTGATATTGACGGCCGTTTCATGTTTAATACGGCAATCAGCTCAATTATGGAACTGGTGAATGCCTTCTATAAATTCCAGGGCTCAGATAATGTCAATAAGAATCTTATCAGAGAGGTAGTATTTAGCTTAATCAAGCTGCTTGCTCCCTTTGCCCCACATATTGCTGATGAACTTTGGGAGCTTACTGGTCATAACAGTAGCGTACACCTTGAGAAGTGGCCCTCGTATGAAGAAGCTGCCCTTGTTCAAAGTGAGGTTGAGGTTGTTCTTCAGGTGAATGGAAAGGTTCGCGGGCGCATCAACGTTCCGGCTGACCTTGACAAGGACGCTCTCGGTGAAGCAGCGACGAAGCATCCAAGGGTCATGGAGTATACTGCCTCGAGAGAAATAATTAAGGTTGTCGCTGTTCCCAATAAACTGGTAAATATTGTTGTAAAGTAATAAGCCATACTGAAAATACGCCGAGGTTTCCCGGCGTATTTTCTTTTGCAGTAATTGACAAGGGCATATTTTGTTGTATGATGAAAATGCTTGCACAATGTGTTGAGAGGAAGGATAGAATTGACTTATACAGAGTCCCTTGAATACTTGAATGACCTGGCAAAATTTGGCATTAAGCCTGGACTGGACAGAATCATCAGTCTGTTGAATAGATTGGGTAACCCGCAGAATAAATATAAGACTATACATGTTACCGGCACCAACGGAAAAGGTTCCGTGACGAATATGCTGGCCTCAATTCTTTCCGTATCCGGTTGTTCTACTGGAGCGTTTACTTCTCCGCATCTTTTTCGTTACAACGAGCGGATGACAATAGACAGTGGAGAAATCAGCGATGAAGATTTTGCAGCGATTGCAACCATCGTCCGGGGATACGTTGAAGCAATGCTTGATGATAATGAAGAGTGTCCCACGCAGTTTGAATTTCTGACTGCGATGGCCTTTTTTTATTTTGCCCGGAAGGGCGTGGATTATGCTGTTATCGAAGTAGGCCTTGGCGGACTTCTGGATTCAACGAATGTTGTTCAACCTGAAATAGCAGTCATAACCAATGTTACGCTGGAACACGCAGACAAATGCGGGGGCACATTAGAAGGAGTGGCTTATCATAAAGCCGGAATAATTAAGAATGGTATTCCGGTTGTCAGCGGGGCAGAGGGGATAGCCGTAAATATTATTGCAAAAAGAGCTAATGAGCTGAAGTCTCCATTATATTTGAACGGGAGAGATTTCAGCGTAAAAAAAATTAGTGATGATCGTGATGGGATGGGGCTTGTTTATAAGGAAAGCGGCAATATGGAATTATCTTACGGCTTGAAAATGCTGGCTGATTATCAAGTCGGCAATAGTGCGATTGCTGTGAAGTCAGCTCGGCTTATCTCACAAAAAGACGATAGGATCACAACGGACGCAATAATTAAGGGAATGGCAAGTGCTTTTTGGCCAGGTCGGTTTGAAGTGCTTTCACTTAAAGGACATAAGATCGTAATTGACGGTGCTCACAATCCTGCTGGCGTGGAAGCACTTCGCCGTAGTCTTGATTTAAGGTTCCCGAATGAAAAAAGATTGTACCTCTTGGGCATATTAAGGGATAAAGCTGTTGCATCCATGATAGGTCTATTACTAAGGCCTGGTGACAGGGTGGTAGTGACATCACCCGATTCTGACAGAGCAGCAACACCGGAGGAAATTGCCGTGAGAATTCACGATGCCGAGGTAATCGCTGTATCAGGAGAGAGAGCGCGCGCCTTGGATATAGCAATTGAGCAGCAAAACCATGATGAGCTTCTTGTTGTAACTGGCTCACTGTATCTCATTGGATATATACGAAAAATTCTGACAAAAAAGCTGGGAGGGAACAGGTAGCTTATGGAATTATCAGGCGAAGTTCTTATTGCTGATGAAAAAAGGCGAAGGCTTTGTATGATGGCAGTTTATGCCGAAGCCTTCTTTGTAGCTTTATCACCCTGGGCGGCTACCTTAGCGCTTGTTTTAGGTGTGCTCCTGTGGTTATACAGATTCGTTAAAGATCCTGAAAGAAAATTTGAAAGAACGAAAGTGGACAAATTTATCTTAGTTTTTTTTTTCTTTAGTGGACTTTCAGTTTTCGGGGCAATGGATCAATACTTTAGCTTTTACAATTGGTATAATTTGGCAGGGGCGTATGTCTTAACCTATGAGTTGGTTGTTCAAAACTTAAAAAACAGGGAAGAAGTGATAAAACTTGCGTACATATTAGGGAGTAGCGCTATCCTGGTGATATTGTATGGTTATTATCAATACGTATTTGGTATAGATATCTCTGATGTTGCCTGGGTAGACGCTAATATATATCCGGAATTAAGGAAGAGGGTATTTTCAACCTGGGTGAATCCCAATATTCTTGCAGGTTATCTGAATGAGGTCATTTGTGTCACAGTCGTTCTATTATCCAGAGCAAAGGACAACAGAAACAAAATACTCTTGGGTGTATTTGCCATAGCAGCAGGTATATGTTTGGCGATGACATATGCCAGAGGGGCAATTTTTTCACTTGGAATAATACTGGCTGTATATGGTATTGTAAAAGACCGGAGAATTTTATACGCCTCCCTTACTATTGGTATAATTGCCTTGGCGCTTAGTCCAGCGCTTTTGGACAGGCTTACAACGATTTTCACTAGAATGGATACTTCTTCAGAAATGAGGTTGGCAATTTGGGAGGCAACAATATGGATGATAATTGAGCAGCCATTTTTTGGTATAGGCTGGGGTATGTATTGGCTGGTGTATCGTTATTATGACTTCTACATAAATGATCCAAACATAATAATATACCATGCTCATAATATGTACCTTAATTTTTTCGCTGAGATAGGTATTGCTGGCGCCCTTTCTTTCTTTTATGTTTTTTTTGCTGCAATCAGGACTGGATTTAATAAGGGGAAAGATAAGGATGCAGACGACGCAGAGCTGTTTTCAAATGGACTGGCTCTGGCGCTTATCTCTGTTGCGTTAGGGGGATTGACGGATAATGTCGTGTTTAATGTCCCCACATCGATACTCCTATGGTTTACGATGGCTTTGATTATGAAAAGAGAATCCCTTTGTACTTTACAAAATTAGAATAACAATGTGCATGTTGTCTATTTATAGTAGACAAATGTTTATATGTATACAAAAGTACAAAAACAATCGGATTTTTTTGGGAATTTAACATCCCCACATAATATGGGGTATTTACTGTTCATTAACCACAATATATAGTGTCATCTTCTAAAATTAATGTATAAAGATATATGCGGTAACTAACAGATGACCCATTTCTGATTTATTGAAAAATTTGTATTTTTTGCCGTAAAAACACTGCGTTTGTCCTTGACTGTGTCTCTGGCTCGTGGTATATTATTTGCAGGTAAGGTCTGTCAAGCATCAAAGGTAAATGTATATATATATTTCATTTGTTACTGCGGGGTTTCCAAATGGATTTCGTTATACATTGATACAGATGTGAGACTGGCAAATATAGGGTTTTAGTTGACCCGAAATGAGGGAGGATTTCTTAATGATTGATATCACTGATCGCGTACTAAACGCTGAACTGCGCGGCAAGATTACCACTGCTGAAGAAGCAGCTCTGCACATCGAGCCGAACATGAACGTTGGTACATCTGGATTCACTCCGTCCGGTTATCCTAAAGCGGTTCCTGTTGCTCTTGCCGAGCGCATGAAAAAGGAGCCGTTCAAGATCAACCTTTGGACTGGTGCGTCCGTAGGCCCTGAGCTTGATGCAGTTCTGGCCTCAGTTGATGGTGTAAACTTCCGTATGCCCTATCAGACCAATAGCGAAATGCGTAACGCCATTAACGCTAACAAAGTTCAGTATCAGGATCTCCATCTTAGCGAAGCTGCTCAGCTGACCCGTTACGGCTACATCGGCGGCGGCACTCTTGATGTTGCAATCGTCGAAGCTTGTATGATCACCAAGGAAGGTTATATCGTTCCGACTACTTCTCTTGGCAATACTGCAAGTTATGTAAAGCAGGCTAAGAAAGTTATTGTTGAAGTCAATACTACTCAGCCGGTAGAGTTCTTCGGTATGCATGATGTTTATGTACCAGAGGATCCTCCGTATCGTATGCCCCTCAATGTTGTTGCTTCCGATACCCGCATCGGTAAGCCTTATGTTGAATGCCCGCTAGACAAGATCGTAGCTGTTGTTCCGTGTGATGTTCCGGATAACACGCGTCCTCTTGGTGCAATTGATGATGATTCCAGGGCTATGTCCAAGAACCTGCTCGACTTCCTTGATGCGGAAATCGCTGCTGGCCGTATGCCGAAGAATCTCCTTCCGCTCCAGTCCGGCGTTGGCAGCGTAGCAAATGCTGTTATCGGCGGCTTTGTTGATTCTGACAAGGAGCACCTTACAGTTTATACTGAGGTTATTCAGGACGGTATGTTCGATCTTATTGATGCTGGTAAGCTCGACTTCGCTTCTGGTACTGCTCTTAGTCCGTCCCCAGATGGACAAAAGAAACTCTATGGCAACTTCGATTTCTACGCTCCGAAGCTTTTGCTCCGTCCGCAGGAAATTTCCAACAGCCCGGAAATCGTTCGTCGTATTGGCGTTATCGCTATGAACACGGCAATTGAGTGCGATATCTATGGTAATGTTAACTCCACCCGTATCAATGGTTCCCGTCTGATGAATGGTATTGGCGGTTCCGGCGACTTTGCCCGTAATGGTTACCTTTCTGTATTCTTTACCGTTTCCAGCGCGAAGAAGGGTGCGGTTTCCTCCATAGTTCCAATGGTTTCCCATCAGGATCATGGCGCTCAGGATGTAGACCTCATCGTTACGGAGCGGGGCGTCGCAGATCTCCGTGGCAAGTCATCAAAACAGCGTGCAAAGGAAATCATTGCAGTTTCCAGCCCAGAATACAGGGATCAGCTGCAGGATTACTTTGATCGCGCTTGCGTAGCTACCAAGAATGCCGATAAGCCGCATCTCCTCAATGAGGCGCTTAGCTGGCATGTTAATGCCCTAGAAAAAGGTACCATGAAAAAATAATAGGAGGGTACAAAAAATTATGAGCAATGAACAAATTAAAGCTGGTTTGGAAGCCTACAATGCACAGGTAGAGAAGGCAATCGCAAAGTTCCCCGAGCGTGCCAACGTTCCGGCACAGCGTCTTTACACCCCGCTTGATTGCGAAGGTGACTACTGTGAGAAGAGCGGTTTCCCTGGAAACTACCCCTTCACTCGTGGTGTACAGCCGACTATGTATCGTGGCCGTTTCTGGACCATGCGTATGTACGCAGGTTTCTCTACTGCTGATGAGTCCAACAAGCGTTATCGTATGCTGATTGAGAATGGTGCTACCGGCCTTTCCTGCGCGTTCGACCTCCCGACTCAGATTGGTTATGACTCTGATGATCCGATTTCCGAAGGTGAAGTTGGTAAAGTCGGCGTTGCTATCGATTCCCTCGCTGATATGGAAATCCTCTTTGATCAGATTGATCTTGGCAAGGTTTCCACTTCCATGACTATCAATGCTCCGGCATCTGTACTGCTCTGCATGTACATTGCTGTTGCAAAGAAACAGGGTGTTCCTTCTACCGCTCTGATGGGTACCATTCAGAACGATATTCTCAAGGAGTACGCTGCTCGCGGCACCTACATTTTCCCGCCGCGTCCGTCCATGCGTCTCATCACCAACATTTTTGAGTATTGCTCTCAGAATGTTCCGAAATGGAATACTATCTCTATTTCCGGTTACCATATCCGTGAGGCTGGTTCCACAGCTTCCCAGGAAATCGCGTTCACCATTGCCGATGGTATCGCTTATGTAGATGCAGCTATCAAGGCTGGTCTTGATGTTGATGCTTTCGCTGGCCGTCTGTCCTTCTTCTGGAATGCTCACAACAATGTTCTTGAAGAAGTTGCAAAGTTCCGTGCCTCCCGCCGCGTATGGTCCAAGGTCATGAAGGAGCGTTTCGGCGCTAAGAAGGACAAGAGTATGATGCTCCGCGTTCACACTCAGACCGCTGGTTCCATGCTGACTGCTCAGCAGCCGAACAACAACATCGTTCGCGTTGGTCTCCAGACCGCTGCTGCTGTAATGGGTGGCACTCAGTCCCTCCACACCAATTCCAAGGATGAGGCTCTTGCTCTGCCGACCACTGAGTCCGTTACCATCGCTCTCCGCACTCAGCAGATTGTTGCTTATGAGTCCGGTCTTGCTGATGTCATCGATCCGCTCGCAGGTTCCTATTATGTAGAAGCTATGACCGATCGCATTGAGAAGGAAGCTTGGGATTACATCAAGAAGATTGATGAACTCGGTGGTGCTGTATCTGCTATTGAAAAGGGTTATATCCAGAAGGAGATCCAGGATTCCGCTTACAAGTGGCAGATGGATGTTGAGTCCGGTGCTCGCGTAATCGTTGGTGTCAACAAGTTCCAGATGGAAGAGGAGCCGCCTAAGGGTCTGCTCAAGGTAGATGCTTCCGTTGGTGTTAAGCAGTGCGAGAAGCTCCATGCTATGAAGGCTAAGCGTGACAACGCTGCTGTTCAGGCTGCTCTTGCTGAACTTGAGAAGGCTTGCGCTGATGAGACGGTAAACCTGATGCCGGTTATTCTTGCTGCTGTTGAGACCTACGCTACTCTCGGTGAAATCTGCGGCGTAATGCGTAAGGTCTTCGGCGAGTACGAGGCTCATGTTAATCTGTAATTTGTGAGATTTGGAGGGAAATTCAAATGGCAGTAAGAGTATTGGTTGCAAAGCCGGGTTTGGATGGTCATGATCGTGGTGCGAAGGTTGTTGCCCGTGCACTTCGCGATGCTGGCTTTGAAGTGGTATACACTGGTCTTCGTCAGACTCCGGAGCAGATTGCTGAGGCTGCTCTGCAGGAAGATGTTCAGGTTGTTGCAATGAGCATCCTGTCCGGTGCTCATCCGCATCTCTTCCCGAAGGTTGTTGAGCTTGTTCGTGAGAAGGGCCTTAAGGATGCTCTGATCATCGGCGGCGGAGTTATTCCGGATGGCGATATTCCGGCTCTCAAGGAGGCTGGTATCGCTGAGGTGTTCACTCCGGGTACCCCGACTGGCGATATCATCAAGTTCATCAATGAGAACGTAAAAAAATAATTTACTCTTAAGGTATATTTATTAATGACTTTGCCCTCTTTGAATTTCATATTCAGAGAGGGCAAGGTTTTATGGTGTCAAAGGTGGTGCAATATATGGAGGACATTGCGCAGGAGCTCCTTAATGGCAATCGTTTGGCTCTTTCTCGTACCATTACAGCTATTGAGAACGAGTACGAAAATGCCACTGAGATTATGAAAAAGCTCTACCCGCATACTGGCCATGCATATGTGCTCGGTATTACCGGCCCTCCGGGCGCCGGCAAAAGTACGTTGACAGACAAGATTGCTAAAACATTCCGTAGCCAGGGAAAGACTGTCGGTATTGTCGCTATTGATCCAAGCAGTCCTTTTACTGGTGGTGCTATTTTGGGTGACCGCATTAGGATGAACAGCCTTACACTTGACGAGGGTGTTTTCATCCGTAGCATGGGTACTCGTGGAAGTCTTGGCGGCTTGTCTCATAAAACAGCTGACGCTGTTAAAGCCATCGATGCATTCGGGATAGATGTCATCATAGTTGAAACTGTCGGCGTCGGTCAGTCCGAGGTCGATATTGTAAAGGCTGCGGACACGACAGCAGTCGTGCTGATCCCTGGCATGGGTGACGATATTCAGGCTATTAAGGCTGGTATTCTTGAAATTGGTGATATCTTTGTCATTAACAAGGCTGACCATGATGGTGCTGATAAATTAGCCACAGAGCTTAATATGATGCTTGACCTTGACGGCGTAATGAAGGACTGGCGTCCGCCTATCATGAAATGCGTTGGCAATCAAAACATCGGTGTCAAAGAGCTTGTTGCAAAGTTCGAAGAGCATCGCAATCATATTGAAGTAAATGGTGAATTGGCTAAACGGCGTACTGAACGTGTCAAGAATGAATTGCTTGATCTTCTTAGCAGCAGAATTGAGTCCTATATCCGTGGTAAAATCGTAGACAATGGTAAAATTGAGACCATGGTTGAGAGTATCAAATCACGCACAACTGATCCGTATTCTGTTGCAGCAGACATTATGCAAAACATGCTTAAGTAGAACTCTAGTTTGATATGGGAGGTTTTATCATGTCCAAATTCAAAGTACTCGGTGTAGATCATCTTGGTATTGCTTGCGGCGATCTCGAAACCGGCAGCAAATTCTGGGGAGAAATCCTCGGCGTTGCTAAGACCGGCGAGGAGTCCGTTGCTTCTCAGAAGGTTACCACTGTATTCCATCCTATGTGGAATGGTTCCCAGGCTGAGCTCCTCGTTCCCCTGAATGGCGATCCTGAGAGCCCGATTGCTAAGTGGATGGCTTCCAACGGCGGTAAAGGCGGTATTCAGCATGTCGCTCTCCGCGTTGATAACCTCGCAGCTGCTATTGAAGAACTCATGGCTAAGGGCGTAGCAATGATTGATAAGGCTCCGCGTCGTGGTGCTGGTGGTGCCGATATTGCTTTCATTCACCCGAAAGCCACTGGCGGAATTCTCCTCGAACTGTGCCAGCTCCGGGATGAGGAATAATTTTTTCAAAAGTACTTGCAATTTTGTGAGTTTTAATGCAAAATAGTACCGGAGATAATTAAATAAATTAATCCTATTAGGAGGCATAAAATGGCTACTGTTCAGGAAAAAATCAAATTGATGAAGGCCAAGAAAGAGCACTTCATGCAGGGTGGCGGTCAGAAGCAGATCGACAAGCAGCATCAGAAGGGCAAGCTCACCTCGCGTGAGCGCTTGGATCTCCTCTTTGATGAGGGTACCTTTGTCGAACTCGATCTCCTCGTTAAGCATCGTTGCGTAAACTTCGGTCAGGATAAAAAAGAGAACCCGGGCGAGGGCGTAACTGTCGGTTACGGCACTGTGGATGGACGTCTTGTTTACGCTTTTGCTCAGGACTTCACCGTTGAGGGTGGTTCCTTGGGTGAGATGCATGCAAAGAAGATCTGGAAAGTCCAGGATCTTTCCATGAAGATGGGTGCGCCCTGTATTGGTCTCAACGATTCCGGCGGCGCTCGTATTCAGGAAGCTTGCGATGCTCTTTGTGGCTATGGTGGGATCTTCTTCCGTAACACTGCTGCTTCCGGTGTTGTTCCCCAGATTTCTGCAATCATGGGGCCTTCCGCTGGTGGAGCGGTTTATTCCCCGGCTATCACCGACTTCATCTACATGGTGAAGAATACTTCTCAGATGTTCATCACTGGCCCGGCTGTTGTTGAGTCTGTAACTGGTGAGAAGATTACTGCTGAGGCACTCGGTGGTGCTATGACCCATAACACCAAGTCGGGTTGCGCTCATTTCGTCGCTGAGAATGATGAAGACTGCATTAAGCAGATCCGTTACCTCCTCAGCTTCCTGCCCAGCAACAACATGGAGGAAACTCCGATTGTAGATTGCGCCGATGATCCGCTTCGTATGGATGAAGGACTCAATACTATCATTCCAGATAATCCGAATGCTCCTTATGATATGAAGGAAGTCATCCGCATGATCGCTGATAACGGTGAGTTCTATGAAGTTCATCAGTACTTTGCAACCAATATCATTACCTGCTTCGCTCGTTTTGATGGCCGCACTGTAGGTATCATCGCTAACCAGCCGAAGGTAATGGCTGGTTGCCTTGACTGCGATGCTTCCGATAAGTCCTCTCGTTTCATCCGTTTCTGCGATGCTTTCAACATTCCTTTGCTGAACATGGTTGATGTACCGGGCTTCCTCCCTGGCCGTGGCCAGGAGCATATGGGTATCATTCGCCATGGTGCGAAGATGCTTTATGCTTACAGTGAAGCTACTGTTCCTAAGATTACGCTTATCATTCGTAAGTCTTATGGTGGTTCCTACATTGCTATGTGCTCCCGCGAGGTTGGTGCAGACCAGGTTATCGCTTGGCCGTCCTCCGAAATCGCTGTTATGGGACCTGCTGGTGCAGCTAACATCATCTTCCGTAAGGATCCGGATCGTGAGAAGCGCACTGCTGAGTATGTTGAGGAGTTCGCTACCCCGTATAAGGCTGCTGAGCGTGGTTATGTTGACTATGTCATCGAGCCGAAGGAAACTCGTCCTCGCATTATCCAGTCCCTCAACATGCTTGCTACCAAGCGTGAGGTTGGCCCGGCTAAGAAGCACGGCAATATTCCTTTGTAATCGGAGGTTCTCAGGGTGGGAACGACCAGCGTAACACCTGAAACAGTTGCTGTTCTTACGGCTGCTGTTCAGCAGATGTATGGAAAGAATTACATCGCTGTACGCGTACAGCCCAATAATATGTGGACGATTGCTTCCAGACTCCGCCTTTGATGGCGGAGGTCTGGTAGGCGTTCAAATATAAATGACGTTTTGGAGGAATCTCAAGTGAAAAAATTTAACATTACCGTAAATGGTCAGGCTTATGAGGTTGAAGTTGAAGAAGTAGGCGGCGCTGCTACTCCTAGAGCTGCTGCTCCGAAGGCTGCTCCGGCTCCCGCTCCGGCCGCTGCCCCGGCTCCGGCTGCTGCTCCTGCCCCGGCTGCTGCTCCTGCTGCCACCGCTGCTGCTGGCGAGACCGCCATTGCAGCTCCGATGCCGGGCAAGGTTCTCAAGGTTAATGTGACTGTTGGTCAGGCTGTTAATGCTGGCGACAATCTCCTCATTCTTGAAGCCATGAAGATGCAGAACGAAATCCTCGCTGACTGCGGCGGCACTGTAAAGGCTATCAACGCTCAGGTTGGTGCTAATGTACAGGCTGGCGACACTCTCGTTATCATCGGCTAATTTGGTTGACGATTCTCTCAGAGGAAAAGGCACTGTCTTCGGACAGTGCCTTTTTGTATAACGAACTCCCCCGATTAGATCGGGGGGATATCTTATGGGTATGAATCTTCAGAGAAAAAGTCTCTCCTATGATAGGATAAAATTGTGGTCCGTCAGCTGTAATGAATAGATCAAGGGAGAGATATCAATGACCAATGGTATGATGTGCATGGTTTATCAAATGTGAATGAGAAAAAGATGTCTACATACGTGAAAAGCTGAAGGTGGATGGGTTGTTGGGGCGTTGGTTCTGGATTTAGCTGTAATTATTGGCTGATATTATAAGGCCTTTCAGGCCGATAAAGCCTCCTGGTCAGGCCAGAAGAGATTTTTATTGCAGATAATCTTTATATTTTTCCTTTTTTGCTATATAATGTAATTGTTTTAGTTTAAATTGAATATGTATAAGGGGAACTTTATTTATGGAATTAAATCAGGTATATTCCGGGTTTAAGCTTATCAGTAAAAATATAATAGAGGAGTCTGCTTCTGAAACCCTTGAGTTTATTCATCTTAAAAGCGGGGCCAGGCTTTTTTATTTGAAGAGGGATGACGATAATAAAGTATTCTCTATTTCGTTTAAGACGACACCTGCTGACGATATGGGCATCCCGCATATTGTTGAACATTCAACCCTTTGTGGGTCCAGAAAATTCCCGCTAAAGGAGCCATTTGTAGAATTGGCAAAAGGTTCATTGAATACATTCTTAAATGCAATGACTTTTCCGGATAAGACAATGTATCCTGTGGCCAGTTGTAACGATAAGGATTTCCATAATTTGATTGATGTATATTTAGACGCTGTGTTCTACCCTAATATTTATAGTGACAAAAATATACTTCGCCAGGAAGGTTGGCATTTCGAGCTTGAAAATGAAGAAGCGCCGCTTGAATATAGTGGTGTGGTTTTTAACGAAATGAAGGGAGCATTGTCTTCCCCGGAAGACCTTCTCGAAAATGAAATAATGAGGACTCTTTTCCCGGATAATACATATAGGTATGAATCAGGGGGAAATCCTGCTGCAATTCCTGGGCTTACCCAGGAAGAATTTGAGAATTTCCACAGAAAGTTTTATCACCCCTCAAATAGCTATATTTTCTTCTATGGAAAACTTGATATAGAAGAGCAGCTTGCTTTTCTAAATAATGAATATTTATCCTCATTTGACAAAATATATGTAGACTCTTATATTCCAATGCAATCATCCTTTAAGGAAATAAAGAGAATTGAGTCTTTTTATCCAATTGGAAAGGATGAATCACCTGAGGGAAAGTCCTTCCTGAATTATAGCTTCGTTGTAAACAGGGTTTTGGACAATACAGACAGGATTGGTTTGTCAGTGCTTGTTCAGGCCCTTTTATTGTCAGAGGCTTCACCTTTTAGAAAGATTATTATAGATTCAAAGCTAGGGAAGGATTTTAGTGCATCCTTTGAAGATGCCGTTCTTCAGCCGTATATCTCCTTAACTGCGTTGAACGCCAACCGGGAAGATGGAGGGAGATATTTAAGCTTCATTATGGATACGGCAAGAAAACTTGCAGATAATGGTATTGATAGAAACCTTTTGGAAGCGGCATTAAATGTTTTGGAATTTAGGATACGAGAGGCGGATTTTAATCAGTATCCTAAGGGAATCATATACGCTATAGAAGTAATGAATAGCTGGCTCTATGGTAGAGATCCGGCCGAGTATCTGTATTTTGAAGAAGCTTTTAATGTACTGCGGGAGAAGCTAAATAAGGGTTATTTTGAGCAGTTGTTAAGGGAGCTGATTCTGGAGAATAATCATGGCGCTCTTATTACTTTTATACCTGACAACGAATTGGGAGAGAAGAACGAAAAAAGAGAACGGCAAAAGCTTGATGAAATAAAAACACATTTGACTAAAGCTCAACTGGAAGAAATAATAGCTACAGATGATAAGCTTAAGGCACGTCAGGCGGCTGCTGATCCTCCTGAAGCATTAGCAACGATTCCCTTGCTTAATATTTCTGATATTGAAGCAAAGTCAAAAGAATACCCTCTTGAGGTACAGAAAGAGGATATGGTTGAGTACTTGTGGACAGATGTGCCTACCAATGGAATTACCTATTTATCATTGTATTTTGATGCATCTGTAATTTCTCAGAGCGACATTCAGTATGCAATGCTGCTGTTGGATATATTAGGCAGCATTGATACGGAAAAAAGAAAGTATTCAGATTTAATCAATCTTACAGATCTTAATACAGGCGGTATATACTATAATCTAAACGCAGTGGGCAAAGAAAACAATATAGAGGAATACGTTCCATTATTTACTGTATCTGTTAAGTGCCTTAATTCTAAGCTTTCGGAAACCGTAGGAATTTTGAGGGAAATTTTGACAGGGATGTGCTTTGATAACCGTCAAAGGCTCCGTGATTTGCTGGCTGAAACAAAATCATCTGCGGAGCTTGCTATTCTTCGCTCTCCACATACTGTCATGTTTTCCAGACTAAAATCCTATATACTACCTGTAGCAGCATATAATGATCAGAAAGTGTTACCTTATTACTATTTTGTTTCAGAACTATTAGGTGATTTTGAAAATAAGTTCGAAGTAATCAGAGAAAGGCTTACTAGTGTTTCAAAGCGTTTGTTTAACCGCCATAATTTGAAGATTGGGATTACGGCACCGGCCAAAGACCAATCATTTATTAAGAAAAATGTAGAATCCTTGCTGAATGCATTGGATAATGCCGCACAGGCTTCAACAGTCCATGAATTTAAGTGCTCCCCGTTAAACGAGGGACTGATGATATCAAGTCAGGTACAGTACGTTGGTAAAGCAGGTAATTTCCGCAGTCTTGATAAGGGCTATAAATTTAACGGTGCGATGCTTATCCTGGAAACGATAATGCGGTATGATTATCTGTGGCTCAAGATAAGAATGCAGGGGGGAGCCTATGGCGCTTTTGCTCATGTAGAACGAAATGGAACGGCATTGTTTGCTTCATACAGAGATCCTAACCTTTCTGAGACAATAAGTGTTTTTGACGGGATTTCAGATTATCTGGCTAACCTGGATATTAGCGATAGGGAGATAACAAAGTATATAATAGGCACAATTAGCGGCATAGATGCTCCGAAAACTCCTAAGAACATCGGTCAGGCAGCCAGAAGCTGTTATTTCCAAGGTGTGACTTTTGTTGACAGACAAAAAGTCAGGGATGAGGTTCTTTCGGCAACATTAAAGGACATTAGGAATTTGGCGGACATCATTGACCAATGCATGAAACAGAATATACTTTGCGCAATAGGCAACGAAAATGTAATCAAAGAAAATTACAGGCTTTTCAATTCTGTAAAATCGATAATTGTTTAATAATATATTTAGAAAGAAGGAGAATAAAATGAAATCAATGATTAAAGATATCAAGCTCGCGCCTTCCGGTCATGATAAGATCAATTGGGTAAAAAATTTTATGCCGGTGCTTAATGCAATTGATAAGGAATATTCTGTTTCCAAACCTTTTGCCGGGAAAAAGCTGATAATGACTATTCATTTGGAGGCTAAGACGGCATACCTTGCTCTTGTGATGAGAAATGCCGGCGCTGATGTCACCGTTACCGGTAGTAATCCGCTTTCCACCCAGGATGATGTGGCTGCTGCACTGGTGGAGGAAGGCATCAATGTGTTCGCTTGGCATGATTGTACAGATGAGGAATACGAGGAGTTTTTGAATCGGGCGCTGGATACTAAACCGGATATAATTATTGATGATGGCGGAGACTTGGTAAATCTGATTCACACCACCCGCCGTGAGCTTCTGCCTAATATTATTGGTGGTTCCGAAGAGACAACTACCGGTGTTCTTCGCCTTAAAGCGCTGGCAAAAGCAGGTAAGCTTGAATTCCCCATGATGGCGGCAAACGATGCCTACTGCAAATATTTATTTGATAATCGTTATGGCACCGGTCAGTCAACCTGGGATGGCATTATGCGGACAACAAACCTGGTAATAGCCGGGAAGAACGTGGTTATAGCTGGCTATGGTTGGTGCGGTAAAGGCGGCGCTATGCGGGCAAAGGGACTTGGCGCTAATGTGATTGTCACTGAGGTGGACCCAATAAAGGCAATAGAAGCTGTTTTTGATGGTTTTAGAGTCATGACCATGGATGAGGCTGCAAAGATTGGTGATATCTTCCTGACCCTTACAGGCGACAAGGATGTCATCCGTGACCGTCATTTTGCCGTTATGAAGAATGGGGCGATGATGGCTAATGCCGGACATTTTGATGTAGAAATAAATATTCCGGAATTAGAGGCCCAGTCTGTATCCCGCAGGACTGTCAGGAATAATATCGAAGAGTTCCTGCAGACGGATGGTCGTAAGTTGTACCTGCTTGCCAAAGGGCGCCTGGTAAATCTTGCTTCTGGAGATGGCCATCCGGCAGAGATAATGGACCTTTCCTTCGGTGTTCAATTCTTTTCCGCGTTACATATTCTCAATGATCATAAAGAGCTTAAGAATGAGGTATATGTACTTCCCAGTGAAGTTGATACAAAGCTGGCGGAGATTAAGCTTGCTTCTATGGGGGTAACCATCGACGAGCTTACCGAAGAGCAAAGGGAGTACTTGGGAATTTAACAGGAGGAGAAGCTTTTGTTATGATTACTTTAATAAAAGGTGCAACTGTTGTGATGCCAAATGGCAAAACCCAAGAATCTGATATTGTGATACAAGGCAATATAATTAAATCAATAGGAATAGCAGAGGACGGTTTAGCCGCCGACAATGTTATAAATGGTAAAGGAAAGCTGGCTGTCCCGGGTTTTGTTAATACCCATACGCATGCTTCTATGACACTTCTACGTAGTTATGCCGATGACATGAATCTAATGGATTGGCTGAATAACATGATTTGGCCTATAGAAGCAAAGATGCACAAGAAGGATATATATGCCGGCGCAATGCTGGCTGCTGTAGAAATGATCAAAACTGGCACGACCACCTTTGCCGATATGTATGGCGATATGGAACAGGTTGCCCAAATGACTATCGAATCAGGTCTCCGTGGTGTTCTTTCCCGCGGCATCATAGGCATCGCCCCAAATGGGGAGCAGGCATTCAAAGAGGGTAAAGAACTTTTTGATAATTTCAATGGAGCGGCTGATGGTCGAATCACTGTCATGTTTGGGCCTCATGCGCCTTATACCTGTCCGCCTGATTTTTTGCGCCGGGTAGCGGAGGCCGCCAGGGAACGCAGCGCTGATATACATATACATCTTGCAGAAACAAAAGGCGAGGTTGAGGACTGCCGGAAGAATTATGGTAAGACTCCCATGGAAATCATGGAGGATACCGGAATTTTTGATTGTGGGACGTTGGGGGCTCATTGTGTTTGGTTGTCCGATAGTGATATAGAAATTATGGCAAAACATCATGTACGAGTTGCTCATAATCCCGGCAGTAACATGAAGCTGGCCAGTGGGATTGCTCCTGTGACGAAACTTTTGAAAGCAGGCATCACTGTTGGTCTTGGAACCGATGGCGCTTCAAGTAACAATAATCTTGATATGTTGGAAGAAATCAGACTGGCTGCTCTGCTCCATAAAGTGGATACCCTTGATCCTCTGGCCGTTCCTGCCTTTGAGGCATTAAAGATGGGAACTGAGTATGGAGCAAAAGCCGTTGGACTGAATAATATCGGTCGAATTGAAGAAGGGGCTATAGCAGACATAACGTTATTTAATATGAGTAGCTATGCCTGGCAGCCAAAGTTTGACCTAGTTTCTCTGCTGGTGTATTCTGCCCCTTCAAATTCTGCTGACACGGTTATAGTTGATGGTAGAGTACTGATGGAAAAAGGGGAACTCAAGACCATTGATGAGGAAAGAATTATCCACGAAGCAGCTGAGTCGGTAGAGAGGATTAC
>CAJTSO010000001.1:143228-174001 GCA_910579115.1 uncultured Selenomonadaceae bacterium | reverse complement strand
TAATATGCCCTTATAGGGCTTGTTCAAACCACCGGTTCAACCGGTGGTTTTGATTTCCTGGTGCGTCAGGAGGGATTCGAACCCCCGACCCTCGGTTTAGAAGTTCGACTTCAAAAGTGCCGCAAAGCCCCGTCATTGCTGGGTTTGAGGGTTTTTCAACCGCGTTTTACCGCTAAAACAGAAGTCAATAAAATCAAGGGTTTCCGGCGATCTGATTTTACGAAGTGCGCCACAAGTGCGCCACTTTTTATCTTACGAGATAGAGATTCGATACCTTGCCGGCTATTTCTTTATCGTAGCTGGGGATAGCGTGCCCGTAGAGCTCCAGGGTATGACTGATACGGGCATGGCCCACCCGGCGGGCCACCTCCACGATAGGCACTCCGGCGGCGAGAAGATCCGTGCAATGGGTATGCCGGAGAACGTGGAAATTACGGTACGGGATGTCAGCTTTCCGCATGATCCGTTTCCAGGCGTGCTCAATGTTGCGGGGGCTGTATGGTGTGCCGGTACCGGTGACAAAAATCAAAGCGTCTATGGACTCAATTTTGCGCCCGTGTTTTAGCTCCTGAAGGGCTGAAACGACCTGCGCCGGTACGGAAATGGTGCGCCTGCCCGCCTTGGTTTTCGGCGGGTTGATAATAATGCCGGACTTCGCCTGTTGCAGATTGCGGTTGATGGCTACTTCCCGCCGCAGCGGGTTGAGGTCAGACCAGCGCAGGGCGAGGAGCTCCCCCAGTCTCATACCAGTAGTAATAGCCAGCAGGATAAAGCAATAGTACCTGCCCTGGTTATGATCCCGGGCGGCTGACAGAATGGCGTCAACCTCCGTTCTGGTGAAGGTGACGATTTCGTGAGTCCGCTCAAATTTGGGCGGTTCCACAGCATCAATTATGTTTCGGGGAATGAGTCCTACCTGAAGCGCTTTCTTCATGGCCGCCTTCAGGACTTTATGTACTTTGTCAATGGTGTGGGCGGATAGACCGTCTCCGGCAAGCTGGGAGTACATAGCCTGCACCTGGGGAACAGTAAGCTGCTGGAGCTTTATACCGGCTATGGGAGCGCATTTACTCGCCAGCTCCACATAGCGTTCAAGGGTGCGCTGACTGACAGCCGCCTTTTTATACTCCTGGATCCAGGTGACCAGCCAGGAGCCCAGAGTGATGTTGCTGGGCTCAATGAAGTTACCGCTGTTGGCCTTCGACTGCTGATCCGCCAGCCAGGCAGCGGCTTCCTTCTTTTCTTTGAAGCGCTTGCTGATGCGGCGGCCGGCGGGTGTGACATAGTAGGCGCGGTAGGAGTTATGCACCTTGTCGTAACTGATGGTGCCCTGACCTTTGGACTGTTGTTTCATGCGGGCCTCCTTCCGGTAAATCAGGCGACATAGATGTTGACATGGATGTGGACTTGAATGGTAGTGAAAGTTTGTCTAGGCAACCTGTCGAATATTTCGACAAGTTCGTTTTGTTTGACCTTAACAAAACGATTGGAACTCTTCTTTGCTGCCCTTCTGGGCGGCTTATTTATTTTCCACTCCCTTTAGGAAGTCGCTTAGTTTTGGCTCGCTCTAGCTGCTGAATACTTTTCCCGGGTGTGGGGAGGTCTTCCGGCATTGTGCCGCCCAGCTCTTTTATAGTCTGGCGGACTTTAGCGCCGACCTGCATATGCGTCTGATTGGCATTATCTTTATCTTGGATATTTTCACGGCGCAATTTTTCTTCGGTCTGCGTGGCCCGGAAAAGATTGGCGGCAAGTTCGGTAGAACCCATATGGTCAAGTATCTTTTGTGACTTTTTGAGCTTCTTTCGCTTGTGAATGTCCTGTGCCGTCAGCCCGTCATACAAACCCATATAACCATAGTTGGTAAATATTGCGTAGTCTTGCGGCGTTTCCACTCCTGCATTATGAGCGGCGTCGGCAAGGCTTTTGTTGTGGTGCTTTAATTCCCCGCGGATGGCCAGCCGCTTATCGTTTTCGGTAAGCTCCGCAAAATTCTCTGCTAGTTCCTGCTGCCGGGTCTTAACGGCAAAATAAGTTTGCGCCATAGCAATGGCTTTTTTTCGTGGGTCGCCGTTTTGGGCAATGAGGTAACAGGCGTAGCGGGATAGGTGATAGTCATCGACTTCACGCTCAGAACCGCTCCCAAGTGAAACCATTTGCACCGATCGGGTAAAATGGTCTGATACCGCATTATTACTAGACTTACAGGATAGCATTGCCTTTTCTATTATGGGCGTAAATTTCTGCCATCGGGAATACCCTAGTATAGCCATTAGCTCTCTTGCTGACCAATACTCCATGCCGTATTCGTTGATGTGTTTGATAGAGTCAAAAAGCGTTTCTGGCATAATCTTATATCTCCTTATTCTTTATCACCGCCCGGTATGGGCGGCCTTTTATTCGTCATGCCAAGGCTTCAGCCCGCGTCTGATTCTCTCGCAGATGAGGCTTGTAACGCCCGTTTCTTTTCAGCGAGAAACTTTCCCGGGACTTGACGGTAAACTCGTCAGCTTCTTCTTCCAGGGTCTTGTTCGCCTCCTGCTTGCGGCGAACATTCTCGGCAAGTCGGTTGACGTATTCGTGGAGCGTTAATCTTCATAGTGACCGCGACAGGAAGCTATTTCAAGCCGATTTTGTTTTATGCGGTAAACGAGTCTGTTAGTGTCATCGATACGATGACTCCAAAAACCGCTCAAGGCGCCCTTCAGCGGTTCAGGTTTGCCCAGACCTGCGAACGGGCTGCGCTCGACGTCTTTTATAAGCGCGTTGATACGTCTTAAAGTTTTCTTATCTTGCGCTTGCCAGTAAAGGTAATCTTCCCATGCTTCGTCAAACCATATTTTGGGCATCAGTCTACCTCAATCAAATCATGCTCGCGGCCTTCCCCGGCATTGAGCGCTTCAATGCCGCGGCGGAGATGAGCCATATTTGATTCCGAGTAGAAGGAATCAGAAGCGGCGAGGGGAAACGGCAAAGAACGAGTACGTACAATAGCTTTCAAAAGCATTGTGTAGGCAGTGGAAAGGGTAAATCCCATGTCGGCGCAGAGCTCTTCCGCCTGACGTTTAAGTTCGGGGTTTACTCTCATAGTAACGGTATCTGCTTTCATAATATCAACTCCTTTGCCTACATTATAAGACAAGGTAAATACAAAGTAAATACATAAATTCGATTTCGCAATGTTTGGAGTAAATAAAAAGCCCCGCTGGCCGGCGGAGCAGCAGGGAAGAAAGGGAGGTGTGACGGTATATGTCAAGGTCTGCATACTCCACACGGCGCATAGCCGTCGGCAATGGCCTCTTCCCGTGAGTCATACTCTACAAAATTTTCCGGGTGTTTAACGGTCCGACAGCTGGAATAATGAAATTTCATGGAACGAGGGTTAGCAAGGTAGCCAGCCGCTAATGCGGTAGAAAAGGCAGAAAGCGTGGCCGCTGCCGACAGAGCAATTGCAATCCTTTTTAACATGATAATCAATCCCTTCCTTTGCCGCCCATTGGGCGGCTTATTTATTCTAAATGCCGGTTGGCTTTGATGGTATAGCCTCCATCATTATCATTTAATGTGCTTTTTGAGCCATTTTACCAGGGCATCGCAACTCATATCGCTGGAAGATACGGCTATGATAGTATCCTCTAAATCATCATCATCGTATTCTAACTCTACCGAATTTACGGCCAAATAAACCAGCATTGTGTGTATGGCGGTTCGCTTGTTTCCATCTACAAACGGATGATTTTTAGTAATACCAAAGCATAACCGTGCGGCTTTTGTACACAAGTCCGGGTAAAGTTCCTGTCCCGCAAACGTCTGAAAAGGCGCATGAACGGCAGACTCCAATAACCCCATATCATGAACGCCTTTTTCCATGACAAGCGTATCGCCCAGCATTTGATGAAAAGCCAATATATCATCTAATAAAAACTGTATCATTTATTCTCTAACCTTTTATAAAGCTGGTAATTCCTCTTAAGGATCCTCTCCGAAGCTTGGCGGATTTTCTCCGCTGTTTCGGGCGAATTTTTGCTCGTCAATACGAGTTGAGTTTTCTGATCCTGTTGGTTAGTCATGGTTCGACTCTCCTTTACTCTTTTCTCCGCCCATCTGGCGGCTTTTATTCTAACTACCGGGCGGTTTCGAGGGCGCCGGCGGTTTCATCGTGATGGAAATAATCTTTTATAGCGTAAATATAGGTTCTCCAATCTATATTTTATTCTTAAATCCAGTGTCCTTTGCGAGCTTTTTCTCATCAGACTTCACCCGGCGTTCTAACTTCTTAATATCCTCGGCGGGTGGCAAGTCTTCCGGGCGTATGCCTCGCGCCTCTAGCATTCCCCGAACCGCTGTATTGTTCCCAACATGCTCATTGGTAATGGAAGTCTCGCCGTAAAGGTCTTTTTCCTCCGCATTATAGTTAGTCATTTCGGTGGCTAGATTTTTGGCTGCGATAGTAAGCGTAGGGAGGAAATCAGCCAATGGACGGCCTTTCTTAACATCAAGCTGTGTTTTCATCTCAGCCGTAGACTTGCCAAAGAGCGCTGCGTCCCCAGCGGAACGGATACGGCCAAAGCCTTTGTCATCTACACCGCGTTCATAAATATTCTTGGATAAGAGGGTTTCGGATTTGGACAGTCGAGCCCGTGCCTCGAAACGGCGAAGTAAGTTGATACGGTCTTCAATGAATTCCTGTTTTCGCGTTTGTAAAGCAAAATAACTTTGAGCGAATGCAATTTCATTCTTGCGGGGATCACCATTTTGTGCAGTAAGGTAACAAGCGTAGCGAGTGAGTTTCAAATCGGGGACTTCCTTCTTCGCTCCTTTCGGCATTTCTATCGTTTTGTTGACGTCAACAAAATGATGAGAAGCCGCGTGAGTAGTAGTTTCACAAGCTGTTTTCGCTTTTTCAATAACCTTTAGAAAGTTTCGCCATTCCGTGTAATCAAGCACATTTTGAAGTTCACGTGCATACCAAAACTCAATCTGCGATTCTTCGTCATAGTGCGCTATCGAATCAAATTGGCTTTTCATAATAACTATTGCGTTCTTGTCCATTGTCTATCTTCTTTCTCCTCCGCCCACGGCGGATTTTATTTGTCATGACAGGGGGGTTAGGCCTCGGCGGATTCGTTCGCAGACGAGGCTTGTAACGCCTGTTTCTTTTCGGCGAGAAACTGTTCCCGGGCCTTGGCGGCAAACTCGTCAGCTTCTTCTTCCAAGGTCTTGTTCGCCTCCTGCTTGCAGAGGCGGACATTAGCAGCCAAACGCTTAGCATACTCAAGGACACCTTGCCGGTCACGGGGATCAAGCTGGACAAATTCGATCATGATCTGCCGCTCCAAGTCGCCAAGACCATGCTGGCGAATAAGCTCGTCAATGCTTTCCTCGGCGGTGGGAAGAAACATCTCACCTTCTCCCATCCGTAGCCATTCTTCAGAGATATTGAAGGTCTTGCAGATATTATTGAACGCTGCCGCCGATGGTTCTCTGCGTCCGCTTTCATAGTTTGCAATTACATTTTGTGTTGTACCAATCCTGTCAGCAAATTTTTGTTGCGTAAGGTCAAGCGCCTTACGCACTTTTTTTATGCGTTCCCCTAATGTCATAGGGTCACCTCCTTTTAAGGGCATTATAAAAGCAGAACATTTCATTGTCAATAAAAAGAATAAAAGGGTGTTGACAAATATTGCAAAGAGATTTATATTTATGTCAATGGGATAGTTGTTAATCCCCCTGCAACACAAGAAAGGAGGTGAGTGTTGTGACTGAGATAGGAAAAAGGGAACTGCAAGAGATGAAAGAAGATATGGTCGCCACGCTGGCAGATCTGACTAAAAAAGAAGTGTTGCTTCTTACCGGCGTAATTCAAGGCTTTAAGATGGCAAGAGAAATCGCCACCGAAGACACCGCCGAGAACGAAAAGAGCGCATAAAAACGCCCCGCCAGCCGGCGGTTTCAAAACCATTGATGAGAGAAGGGGAAAGGATGGAAGAAAAAAAGCCACGCCGCTGGTGGGCGAGGCTCGATAAAGGGGAAATATTTAGAGGGGTCTTAGGAGTAAGCTGGATATCGGTATATTTTCTTTCAAGCGAGAGATACCATAATGCCTCCAGCGCAGAAGAGAAACTTGATGTCATCTTTTTGGTATTGCAAGGGATTTGGTTCATCGGGCTTTGTTTGATGGACTATTGGGATCGCCTGCTACATCAACAATCCAAGACACAACGGCCAATGCCACCAAAAGATGCTTCATCATAGGGTGACATGAGTCGTAGGCATTGAGAAGAAAGCCGTAAAAGGAAAGGAGCTGTAGATATGAATACATTTTTGGTTATGGTAATAACGTTTCTTATGTTGTGGTGCATATGGAGGGGGGCGTTGAAGGGTTTCCCTTTAGACGAGCCGGGGAAAAGAGGCAGTTATGCCGCAATAAGTTTTCTTGTTGGGGCGATGTGTTTGTGGGGGTTATGCTCATTTATCACGGAGCTGCAAGATGCTTTCTTGGCATTGATAGCGGTTACACTGGCTTATATGTTTACAGTGAGCTGTTATGCCTGTTCAGCGAGCACACAGTTTATAGCGCAAATTTTGAACAAATCATTAAAGGACGAGAAATTCAGGGAAAAGCTTTTCAGAAGTATTGATTAGACGTCGGAAAAAGCAAGTTGCCTGAAGTATAATCCTAACTCCGTTAAATAAGCTTTGTAGGTTTTTATATTCAATTTGGAAATATCCTCATGGGGGTAATTAGTCTTGAAAAAATTCGTGTTGCGAAACTTTTCAATCAGGCCGTTATCATTTCCCTCAATAGTAACCGAGCCCATATTGCGAGTAGGTATATATAAGAGGCCCAAGCGGGTAAGGTTGCCGATGGATATAGATACTTCCCGTTCGTATTCGGGGTATTTTTCTGAAATGTATATGTCCATCAAGGGGGCGTTGTCCATAAGGCTATTAGTGTTGCGGGGGCAATGTAGTAAGGAGGTGGGATTGCCCAGGTTGATAAGAATTTTTGCATCTATGGGGGAGAGCTGCTTGGCGATCTCGACGAAGGCACAACGAACAGAGGAGCTTGTTTCCTTATGCAGTGATGCGCGAAGGAGCTTTTCCAGAATTTTTCTTACTTCGCTCTCATCTGTATAGTATTGGGATTCGAAAAGTATTCTGGCAATGATGTCTTTGGGGGGAATTTCAGTCAGGCATTCCGCCGGGATGGTGCGTATAACCCGTTTAAGGAATGAGATCGCCTGTGGTAAATACTCACAGACAAAATGACCGGCAACATTAGCAAGAGTTCCGGCAACGAAAGGATCCGAGAGTTCGAGCATAACAAAAACCTCCATTCAGCGACGTTGGAACAAGAGAAAGGAGGAAAATTGAAATTGATGATAAAGGACGAGCGGGAGCGGCGCGGCTGGAGCCAGACACAGACAGCAAAAGCTGTTGGCATAACAAAAGCAGCCTATCGGAACATTGAAGCCGGTATCCGCAAGCCTTCTTATGACGTTCTCATTAAGCTCTTGAACCTATTTGATTACAGTGACCCGCGTGTTTTGTTCGGGGCGGTAACCCCCGGCAACCCTGCAATAAGTGTAGCAAACAAAGCCGAGTAAGGCAAGATGAAGATCAGAAACAAGGGAGGACAACATGAGGCAGGATGTAGAGAAAATAATCGCCCTCCTGCGGGCGGAGATGGAGCGCGCTATCCGGTCCGAGAATGAGAATCTGACACGGGATGGCAGGCTGGCCTGGTACTGGTCCTATATCGGGGCGCTGGATATGGCCCACCAGCTGGGACTGATTACGGACAAGCACCTCCAGGAGCTTTACGAAGAGGTTGAGGATTTGCGAAAGGTAGCAATGCGTCCGGATGAGGAGAAGAGGTGAGCGGTATGAAAAGCGAATGGAGAGCAGCTTATAACCCTATGATGAAGCCGACGCCCTATGGCGTGTACAGATTGAAAGATCTTCATGGGGTTGACCACAGCGGCAACCGGGAAATGCTTCCTGAGATGTATGCGACCAGGAAAGAGGCCGAAGCTAAGGCGGCTGAGCTGAACGGAAAGGGTGAGAGAAAATGACTAACTGGACGATGGAGCTACTGGAGCGAGTGCTTCGAGCGAGCGAGGGCGTCGACGATTATATTCATACAGTGGCTGACGCTTTTGAACGTTATCGGATGTCCGGAAGACCAATTGATGAACAAATACTCCAAAGAACGACGAAGGCGTATTTGAGGTTGTTTGAAGAAGAATAGGAGGGGAGGAAATGGGTAAGTGGAAGTGGACCACCGCCCGGGCGTATGCGGATCATGCAGGGCTGGATGTGCAGTATGTGCGCAAGCTTATTCATCTGGGGATTATCCCGGCGCTGGTGATGAAGGGCGGTCATTTCAGGATCGATATCCCCATGGCGGATGAGGCGCTGGAGGCTTATATGCGCCAGCCTAAGCCTTTGCCTGAGAGGCCGAAGAAGGAGTTTGATCTGATCGGGCGGAACGCCAATAAGGCGGTGGCGGATGCCGGCGGTTTTACGGCGGCATTACAGAGTATCTTGGAGGGGGCGGGATGATGGTAACTCGGCTTTTCAGGCTGGCCGGAGATTGGCTGGTCCGGCTGGCAGGCGCCGGGATGATCCTGTACGCGGAGTATATGATCATCAATGCTTTGTTTCCAAATACGCCGCTAAAGTGAGGAGGGGGAATTTTGAGCCTGGATTTTTGGTTTGCAGCGGGATTTATCACGGGCTATATAGCTTGCCTGTATATAGCTTCAACGATTGCATTATGATTCACTTTTTATTGCTTTCTGAAGGAGGGCGAAACTCGAGATGGCTGACGAAAAAATAAAATATGTGAAGCCGGAAGTAATAAAACCTGTGAAGCCGGGGCGGGGGTGTCTCACTTGCCCAATGGAAACCTGCAATGGTTGTGGTGAAATTAGGACTACACGGGAAGAACGTCAAATGTTATCAGGAAGAGGGAATGGAAAAAAGCGCCCGGAACAGCGGCAACTGCTCCGGGCGAAAAAAGAAAGGATCATTTTATGACGTGTCTGCATTATAACAGATTGGGAGAATAAAAGCTATGCAAAAGTGGATAAGCGTGAAGAACAGGCTGCCTGACCTGACGGATAGAGCCGGGGTAGAAGTCTTGGCTTACGATGGTTATCACATACGGATCCTCACTTATGAAAGGGGAAGCGACGGGAGGAAAACGGTTTACCGGTGGCGGCGGGCATGGAGCATTTTCCCCGGTGTTACCCATTGGATGCCGCTGCCGGAAGCGCCGGCGGCAGGAAAAGGAGGTAAACCATGACGGAACAATACGCGGCGGCGAAGGCCAGGCTGAAAGCGGAAAAGTGGGCCCATGGAACTCCGGAAGACGCGATTCGGGTAATGTGTCTGGAATGGCTGGAATGGGACGAGGAAAACGGCGGGCGGCAGGGAGTCGCCGCCCTGCTGGCGGCTGAAGGAAAAGATACCAAGGGCGCGTATAAGGCCATGGAAGAATATGCCCGCAGCAAGAAGAAGGGAACCTGCGTAAAGCTGGAGCCTGCCGAAGCCATGGGCGCGGTCATGAAATATTACGGCGTGGACAAGGATCTGGCGCAGGCAGCGCTGGAGGGTGGGCTGATGTATTATCTCCTGACGGCGGAAGCGAGAAAATACAAACCATACTCAACCGCCGAAGCCGGCAATGCAAAAGCGACACCGGGGTCGGAAATGCCAACCGGCACAAGGGGCGGCGGTAAATTCAGCTTAGACATCGGCGGATTGGAGGATCTGTTATGAAGACCATCTCCATGACCATCGATGAGATAAAGGGCCACTTTCCGGCCGAGATCCCGGAGGCGTTTCTGCGGGAAGTAGATAAACCCCTAAAGCCTCATTACATCTGGGTGCTGAAAAGCAACGTGGCCCATTGCGATAAATGCGGCCGGGAATTTCCGGCCCATTATATGAAACACCGCCAAGGTGAAGAGTGTCCCTATTGCCATAGTCAGCTGGAAGTGAGAAAAGCCTGGGTGGGGCAAAAGAGCGCCCGGCGCAATGTCATATCCTACCACTTCGCCAAGTCAGTCCTGGACAAACAGGTATTGACCTGTATGGCCGTCTATACCTGTTACGGGTTTGAGGCCGGGGAAGCTCCCTGGAAGACGCCGCCCTTTCGCCGGGTCGAAGCCCTTTACGTCTTTAAGGCAGGAGAAGGGGCGGCTTATGCGGCGCAGTATGACCGTATGTGGCCGTCATCCTTGAAATTAAAGGACGGAAGTTATTTCTATAACTGGGGCCATGGTCGCGTACTCATTCCTGATGAACTGACGGAGAGAAAGCGGCTGCAAGAAAGAGACAATGCTTATTCCGCGCAAATGACGATTAAGCCGGAAATAAGCATTAGATCCTATGAGGCTCACCCTAAAACGCTGGTTGCAATCGCCAGGGGAACGCCCTTTTATTACCTGGTTAAAGCCTATTCCGAAATGATGGCCAAGGTGTCCAAGGATAAAGGCGAGGTTCTGGGCTGGGAGAGCGTATACGGTGGAGATTATTGGCTGCGTCTTTTAGAACGGGGCACAAAATATTCCCTGGTCCTGGAGCAGATCGCCAAGATGGGGCTGGGCAAAGTTCTTTATAAACTCGTATCGCAGGATAGGGGGCTGGCCCACGTATTTAATTTGCGGGGACAGACCTTAAACAAAATATTCAAGGGGCCCCTCACTAAAGCAGATAAGAAATATATGTACGACCACGGCGACAGCTGCGATATTGAGCTCATAGAGCTTTGGCAGAAATGCCGTCAAAACGGCTTCCCTGAATCTCTGGAATGGCTCGCCGCCAATATCAGCTCGAAGGAGCGGAGCGCCTATATCGAAATGGCCGGACTTTTCGGAAAACCGGCCGGACGGTACAACGTAAAACTGCCGCAGGTCATAAGCTATATAGCGAAACAGGAAAAGAAGCGGGAAATCAAATGCGCCAGGTATTCTCTGACCATGGTGGACGCGTCTTTTTACCGGGATTATATCCGGGACTGCGTGACGCTGAGTACAATTCCGGAGTATGCCGGCATTTATGACCTGCGCCGCAAGGACGTCTGGTTCCCTCAGAGGCTTGACGCCGCCCACCAGCAAACCATTGATATAAAGGCCCGGCAGGAAGCGATCAAGTCAATGGCGGCAAACGTCGAACGGCTTAGAGGCCCGGAGGAGAAATACAAAAAGTTAAGGCAAATGCTGAAGGCCAGATACGGCTTTGCCGCTGGAGGCTATCAGATAATTGTCCCGCCGGACTTAAAAGACTTCTACCGGGAAGGGGCAGAGATGCACACCTGTGTCGCCTCCTACATCAACCGGGCGGCAAATGACACGGCCCGGATTCTCTACATAAGGAGCAAAGATGAACCGGATAAATCCCTGGGCGCCATTGAGATCAGTCCCAAAGATGAGACCATCGTTCAGGCCCGGGGTAAATACAATCAGAACCTGCCTGCCGAAGTGGCGCGCTTCGTTAAACTGTTTGAAAGGAAAATACTGATGCCCCTGCGCGGCGAGCGGGTTAAATTAGCCTGTTGAGGAGGAAACTAGAATGGAAGGAAAAAATGAACTGACGGCCGTGAACGAAACGGGCGCTGTGCCGGCGGAAAGCGACGAGGCGAAGCTGGTCCGGCTGGCCAATGAAATAAACGCCATCAAAGAGCACACGAGAAAGACCGTTTACGTTGCCATGATGGACGTGGGGTACCGGCTTTTGCAAGCGAAAGAAACCGTCGGCCATGGCAACTGGGAAAAATGGCTGGCGGATAATGTGGATTACTCGGTACGAACTGCCCAGCGGCTGATCGCCAGCTTTGAGCGCTTCGGCAAAGGGGAAGGGAAACTTTTCGGCCGGGAAGTAGACCCGGCGGAGCTGGCCGAACTTAATAAGACCCAGATCCTGACTTTGGCCTCTATAAAGGATGAAGAAAAATGCCTGGACTTTATCCACGAGAACCAGGAGCATCTGAAGGACATGACCAAAGCGGAGCTGGAGGCGGCGGTCAAAAAGCTCAACGATGCCGAAGATAAACTCCGCGCCACTGAAACGGAGCTGGAGGCGGCCAGGCGGCAAAGCGATGAGGCGGTAAAAATAGCGGAAACCTGGCGGAAACAGGCCGCCGACCTGGAAGAACAGCTGGATGAAGCAGGTGAAGACAGCGAAGAACTATCCGCCCTGAAAGAGAAATACGCCCAGCTTGAAGAAAATCTCAAACGGACGGACCAGGACGCCAAAGAGTATATGAAGCTCTTCACAGACAGCCAAAAAGAAATAGACAAGCTGCAAGGGGAAATCAAACAGATTGAAGGTCAGCCGCCCACTGTGGTTGAAAAGCTTCCCGATGAAACCGTGCGGGAAATGGCCCGGCTCAAAGAGCGCATCAAGACCCTTGAAGCCGCTCGGGCGGAAAAGAGCAAAGAGGAAAAGCTATTTGCTCACCATGCCCAAAACGTCAAGGCTGGACTGGAAGCGGCCCTGGAAGAGCTGGACCGCATCGGCGGCGAAGCCAAACCCCGCTACGCTGAGATCCTGCGTCAGCTGTTAAACGGCGCGCTCTCCGCGCTGGAATCGATGTAACTGTACAGGGTAAAAATACAATTCCTTCTATATTATATACCGGCAAAAGCAACCCAAAAAAAACGGGTAAACGGACAAATGAATATAAGCCAAAGACCAAAGGGGCGGGCTGCCCCTTTGGGGCTTGTAGTAGGGTGTTAATAAGTCAGGCTGTCCAAAACTGAATAAATCATGCGTTCTGTAATGCCTTGGAACCAAAAAATCTCACGAAATAAAAAATAAACCTTCACGGGAAAGATAAAAATAAAAGTCGAGGGGAGGCGAGACGATGATCCGGCGTATAAAAAGACACGCAAGCGCGATGAACGAAAAGGCCCACTACGTGCAGGTCATGTATTTCAACTTCGCCTCCGCCAACAATTCCCTCGTTGCAAAGCGCAGGGTATATAAAGAATCGACTCCCAAGCAAAAGAAACTCAACGAAAAGCGGGCCAAAAGATATTTTGAAGCGCTGGTGGAAGCAAACTTCAAGGGCGGGCGGGATCTGCACCTGACCCTGACCTTCTCCGACGAAACCTATCCCGCCGATGAACGGGAGGCGAAAAAGCGGGTTCGTCAGTTCATTCAAAATATTAACCGCAAGCGCCGGCGGCGGGGACTGGAAAATGCCAAATACATCATCGTCTTTGAAACCTCAAAAAAGGGGCGGTTCCACTTTCACATTCTCATGGACGGAAAACTTGACCGGGAGAGCGTGGAAGCAAGCTGGACTCATGGATACTGTAATGCTGACCGCCTTCGCTACGATTTCAAAGAAGGACTGAGCGCGATAATAAAATATCTCTCCAAAGGCGGCGGGAAAATAGACGGCAAAAAAATAGATGAACCGAAAGTAAACGACGGCCGGGATAAGTGGAGCAAAAGGTGGATACCAAGTCAGGGGCTGATTCGTCCCTGGTTGAGCGAAGGTAAAAGCAGGCTGAGCGAAAAGAAATTTCGGGACATCGTCGAGCTTCCAACCGACTGTGAAGATTTTATCGCCGCAGTGGAAGGGGATAATCCGGGATATTTTTTGCAGGATGTGGAAAAAACCTATTGCGAGCAAACTGGCGGCTGGTATATCTTTTGCCGCATGAGGCTGAATGAACCAGCCCACTTGAAGGATAAAGGCAAAAACGACTCCGGGGCCGCCCGGAATTAAAGAAAGAGGTAATATCTGATGCAGAGGAAAAGTCGGGACAGGAATGTGCGGATATTCGAGTTCATGATCCGGAACGAAAAGAAAATCCGGGCGGCGGTGGAAGAAGTCCGGGCGGGGAAAGGTAGTCATACCGGCGGGACGCTGCCGGGGGGCACTTATATTTCCGATCCGACGGCGGGGGAAGCCATACGAAACGTCGAGGAAATTTCTTTTGTTGATATCGAAGGCGGCGGGAGGGTCGAATGGCCGGAACGCTGGCTTCACGTCATTGATGCCGTCCGCGCCTGGTGCGGCCAGAATACGGTTCAGGCGGAAATCCTGCGCCGGAGATACGCAGGGGAAAACTACCTCGCCACCTGCAACGCGCTGTTCATATCTGCCCGGCGGTATCACGATATTCTGTTCCAGCTCCGTTCTTACGCCCTCCAGTGCGCGGCGCAGCTGCAAATCATCAGGGTTTTTTAGCGGCGCTGAAAAAATAAAATTTTCCTTATCGCAGCGATAACAATCTCAAAATCGTGGTATTATAAATACAGCAGGTGGTGGGCAAGGGACATCGCCAAGCAAATCATTCATTTGGTATCCTCCTGTTTGGGAAGGCGTCGCGAGCGCGGCGCCTTTTCTCATGCCTTGCGTTGGCGGGCGCATCCCCCTGGGGGTGCAGGTACTTCTACAGGGGATGCCTGGCCCGGGTCTGCGAGGCCCGGCGTCTGTCTCCATGAAAAATAAAAAAACAGGTTGACTATTTGACATTTTGAGGATGAAAGAGAGAAACAAAATGGACGGGTAAAAAAATGCCGGGTAAATCTTTAGAAAATAATTTTCTCGTGTCCACGAAAATCGCCTGTGAATTTTTCGGTATTTCCCGGGAAGCTTTGTCAACCTGGACGGAAAAGGGAGCGCCGAAAGAGGGCCGGGGCAAATACGACCTGAAAAAGCTGATGGAGTGGCGCTACAAGGGCAGCACGATGGAGTCGCCGGGCATGCGAAAACTCAAGGCGGAAGCGGAGTTGAAAGAGGCCAGAGCGAAGCAGGAAAAAATAAAACTCTCCGTCACGGAGCAGAAATTTTTGCCGGTTGCCCAGGTACAGGATGAGCTTGCAAAGCTGCTGCTGAATCTAAAAAAATCCCTGCTTTCTATCGGGCACAATGTGGCGGCGGAGCTGGCCGCCAGGGTGGATGCGGAGACAGCGGAAACGGCCAGGGGCGAGGTTGACAAAAGGATCAGGGAAGCGCTGGAGGAGCTGAGCAGGAATGGACGTTACACGGGAAAGGGAAAAGCCAAAAAGAAGCGCGCCCTATAGTCCCTGGATCATGTCTGCCCTGAAGGTGCTGAAGCCGCCGGAAAACATCACCGTATCGGAGTGGGCGGACAAGTTCCGCATACTTTCACCAAAGGACAGCGCGGCGCCGGGGCGGTGGCATACGTCCCTGACGCCATACCTGAAATTTCCGATGGACTGTTTCAACGACCTGCACATCAAGGACATCACCTTCATTGCGGGGACGCAGCTGGGCAAAACCGTCATGGAGCAGAACATGATGGCTTACGCCATCGACCAGGACCCGGGGCCGATGCTGATTGTTTATCCGACGGACAAGCTGGCGGAATTTACCAGTCAAAACCGCATTCAGCCGATGATCCAGCTGTCGGAGCCCCTCCGGCAGAAATTCGACGATGAGCGCAGTCAGCGGCTGGAATTGCAATTTACGGATATGTATATCGCCCTGGTGGGGGCAAACAGCCCGTCGAATCTTTCCAGCCGTCCGGTCCGCTATGTGTTTTTCGATGAGATCGACAAGTTCCCGAAGTGGACGGGCGGCGAGGCGGGCCCGTTGGAGCTGGCCGAGGAGCGCACAAAGACCTTTTACAACCGAAAGATCGTTAAAGTCTCATCGCCGACGCTGAAAACCGGGAACATCTGGCAGGGCTGGGAGACGGCGGAAGCGCGGTATCAGTATTTTGTCCCCTGTCCCCATTGCGGCGAATATCAGATCTTCAGCCTGAAAAATCTCCACTGGCCCCAGGAGGCCACCGCCGAGGAAGCGGGGTGCTCCGCCGAATATCTCTGCGGGCATTGCGGGCAGACCATCGACGACCGGCAGAAAATGCAGATGCTCCGGGACGGTCAATGGCGGGCCGTGAATGAGCCGAAGGGCCGCCCCCGGAAAGTCGCTTTTCACCTTTCGTCCTTTTATTCGCCCTGGCTTTCCTTTGGGGACATTGCGCGAAAATTTTTAGAATCAAAGGATTTTCCGGAAAAGCTGATGAACTTTATAAACTCCTGGCTGGCGGAACCCTGGGAGGACAAGGCGAACCGGCTGCGGTCGGACGTCATCAGGACAAAACAGCTTCCCTATGAGCGGGGCGCCATGCCGGCGGCGGCCCAGCTTCTGACCTGCGGCGTGGACGTGCAGCTTGATCATTTCTGGTATTCAGTCCGGGCCTGGGGCCCGCACATGACCAGCTGGCTGGTGGATTACGGCCGGGCAGAGACCTGGGCGGATGTGGAGGCGGTCATCAACCGGAACTACGCTGACACCAACGGAGAGATCCGCATGGTGAACCTGGCCTGCATAGACTCCGGCTACAATACGGACGAGGTTTATCAGTTCTGCGCCGAACATATGGATGTGGCAATCCCCAGCAAGGGCAGCTCCACGGCGCTGAAATCAAGATATTCCGTGACGGTGCTGGACAAGGGAACCGGGTACGGCCTCCGGCTGTACCTCTTCGACCCGAACCAGCTGAAGGACTATATCGCCGGGCGGCTTCATGTGGACGCCGGAGCGCCGGGAAGCTGGAACGTCTGCCGGGATATAGAGCAGGAATATTGCGATCAGGTCTGCGCCGAGCAGCGGGTGGAGAAGAAGGACAAGAAGGGCCGCGTCTCCCGGGTGTGGGAGAAGGTCACCAGCCATGCCCGGAATCATTACCTGGACACCGAGACGAACAACATCCTGGCGGCGGAGATCCTTGGGGTGCGCTACCTGATAGAGCCGGAGAGCAAGCCGGCGCCGAAGCCGGCGGAAAAGGAAAAGGGCTGGCTTGGCGGCGTCGGGGAGAATTGGCTGTAAACAGGAAGTTTATACAAATGAATTTCTTGCGTTTAGGTAAAGCATGTGTTATATTAGGGGCGGACAGGAAAGAAATGATTTCCAGATGGTACACCAAGCGAAAACCCCGAGGGTGGCGGCCCCCGGGGTTTTCTATGCCGTAAAGTGGCTTAGGCTTTTAGGCTAGTTGTCACTTTCGCTTCCGTCTAGCCATTTGCAAATGTAGTAAGCGGCTACACCTGCTGCGACAGAAACAAGGAATGAAATGATTATCTCCAAATGATACACCCCATTTCCGTTGCTGGATTGGGTGTGACAACGAGGTTAGTATACCATATATGCTAACGGATGAATAGTTTTACACACAGAATAGCAAGAAAAGCGCCAAGCGAAAGCAAGGCGCTTTTCTTATGCCTGTTTTTGAAAGGAGGTGACACGATGGAGACATTGGAAGTACAGCTTGAAAGAGTCCAGGCGGCGATCGCCGCCATTGAGAGCGGGGCCCAGGAGTATAAGATTGGGGATCGCAGTCTGACAAAAGCGAATCTTGGGACGCTTTACGCCCGGGAATCGAGTCTGAAGGCCGCGATTGCCCGGCGGGACGGCGATAATATCCTCTATGCCAACACCGGCCGCTTATGAGGGGGAACAAACTGACGCTGACGGAACGGGCCATCGCTCTGTTCTCGCCCAAGTGGGCGCTGGAGCGGGCGGCCTACCGGAATCTTCTGCGCTCTTACGAGGCGGGGGAGGTCAACCGGTTTAACGATGACTGGACGCCCATCAATGAGGACGCAGAGAATGCGGACAAGCCCCAGCGGGACCTTATCAAGGCCCGGGCCAGGTATTTAGAGCGAAACAGCGACATTGCCAATGCGGCGGTAGGCGGCATCGTGCGGAATGTGGTGGGCACCGGCATCAAGCCCCAGGCCCGGACTTCCAGCGAAACGCTGAATCAGGAAATCGAGGCCCTTTGGGCCGAGTGGACGAAAGCAGGCAACTGCGATATTACCGGCCAGCAATCTTTTTATGAGCTGGAGTCAATGCTGCTGCGGCGGCAGATTTACGACGGAGAAATCTTTGTCAAGAAGGTCATAGATCCCCGGGCGAAAATCCCGCTGAAGCTGCAGGTAATCAAGTCCGACCTTTTGAGCCAGTATCTCCTGTACGCGCCGGGGACAAATAACGTTATCCGCAGCGGAGTGGAGCTGGATGAATTTTTGCGCCCGCTGGCCTACTGGATCGAAAGGAAAAGCCCGGACGGGTACATTACCTTTGAGCCGGACCGAATCCTGGCGGAGGATATAATTCACCTCTGGCAGCGGACCCAGCCGGATCAGATCCGCGGCATTTCCTATCTGGCGCCTATCGTAAAGCGCATCAAGGATACCCAGGATTATCTTGACGCGGAGACGGTGGCGGCAAAGGTGGCGGCCTGTTTCTCGATTTTCATCAAGACGAACACAGGCGGGCCGGGAAATATCGGGCGGGTAAGCAAGCGGGACAGTGAAGGCAAGCTCCTGAAAAGCGTTCGCCCGGGGATGATCACTTACCTGGAGCCGGGAGAGGACATCGAGACGGCAAATCCCACCCGCTCCACGGCGAATGCCAGCCAGTTTATCAGCACCCAGCAGCGCCTGGCGGGGGCCGGGCTTGGGCTGTCCTATGAAGTGGCCAGCCGGGATTTTCAAAAGTCCAGCTTTTCGGCGGCGCGGCAGGGAATGCTTGAAGACCGCAAGACCTTTGAGCCTATGCAGGAGTTTTTGGCATCCCATCTTTGTCAGGCGGTCTATGAGGCTTTCCTGGATGCGGCGGTGGCCGCCGGGCAGCTCCATATTCCCGACTATTTCCAGAACCGGGCAAAATATGTCCGGGCCGACTGGATCACCCCGGGCTGGAGCTGGATAGATCCTCAAAAGGAGGCGGCGGCCGATATTCTAGCATTGCAAAACGGCGGCATGACAATGTCACAGTGGTGCGCCGGGCGGGGCTATGACTGGCGGGAGCAGCTGGCCCAGATGGCCCTGGAGAAGGAGGAGGCGGAGCGCATGGGACTGGTTCTGCCCATACATACCCCGGCTAACGTGCGGGCCGCCCAAAGTAATCACGAAAAAATACAGATGAAGGAGGACGAGGAAAACGAAGCAGAAGGCACAGGGGAATGAAAAGCTGATCCGGGATATAGCCGGCGGCTTTGTCCGGCGGGAAGCTAAAGAAGGGGAAGAGCGGGTCGTTGAGCTGTCCTTTTCCAGTGAGGAACCCTGCCGGCGTTGGTTTGGGACGGAGATCCTGAGCCATGACGCTGGCGCGGCGGATCTTTCCCGGCTTTTGGACATTGGCACGCTGCTTTTCAATCATGACCCGAACCAGCCCATCGGGCGCATTTTGTCCGCTGAGATTGATACGGCAGGGCGGCGGGGCGTTGCAAAAGTGCGTTTCGATGAGGACGAAGCCTCCGAGACTATCTATCGGAAGGTCACGGGCGGCAGTCTGAAGGGCGTTTCCATCGGGTACCGTATCGATGCCCGGGAAAGTGTCAGGGAAGGGGCAATGTCCGCCAATGGGCGGTTCCAGGGACCGGTGGAGATTGCCACAAAATGGACGGCTTACGAAATCAGCATCGTGTCCGTTCCTGCCGATGCGTCTGTCGGTGTAGGCAGAAGCGAGACTTATCCGGAAACCGTTGCGATTTTGGAAAGTATTGCCGCCGCCATCGGCGCAGGCAGAAGTGAGAACCCCGAAGAATCGGGAGAAATTGGAGGTTTTGAAATGGCTGAAGAAAACAAAAAACAGGATACCGGGGAGCTGCGCGCCGAAGAAATGGCGGCGGCTCCGAGGCTGGACGGGGAGGCGCGGCAGGCGGCGGTGGCCGAGGCACAGCAGCGGGCCGTTAAAGAGGAGCGGTCCCGGGTGGGGGAGATTTCGGCCATGTGCCGGAGCTTTGACCTTTCGCCGGATGCATACATCGCGGACGGCCGGACGGTAGACGAGGCCCGGGCGGCGGTATTGGAACAGCTGGCGGCGAAGCGCCGGCCGGTACAGGTGACCGTGGTTGCCGATGAAGGAGAGAAATTCCGGGCAGCGGCGGCGGATGGGCTGGCGCTGCGGGCTGGTATCGATGTGGAAAAACCGGCGGCAGGGGCGGAGAATTTCCGGGGTAAGTCCCTTTTGCGCATTGCGGCGGAATGTCTGGAGCGGGACGGTATGTCCGGCGTAAACGGTATGCAGGACGAGGAGCTTGTCCGGGCGGCCATGACCGGCGCCGGCGCTTTCCCCGGCATTTTGTCCAACGTGGCCCATAAATCCATGGCCCGGTCCTATCAGACGGCGCCCACTACCTTTCAGCTTTGGACGGCCCGGGGCGCCAACACCGACTTCAAGGAATCCACCCGCTACCGGCTCAGCGAAGCCGATGAGCTGGTGAAGATGACCGAGTCCGGCGAATTCCAGCACGCGGAAGTTACCGAAGGGGCCGTAAAAACCGCCGTAGCCACCTATGGACGTTCCTTCTCCATCACCCGCAAGGCGATTATCAACGACGACATGGGGGCCCTTTCCCGTATTCCGGCTTTGTACGGCGCGGCGGCCCGGCGGGGTATCAACAAGCTGGTCTATGAGATCCTCACGAAGAATCCGACCATTGAAGGCGCAGCGCTTTTCCACAACAATCACGGCAACCTGGCCAGCGGCGTAATCAGCGTGGCCAGTCTCGGGGCGGCCAAGGCGAAGATGGCGCGGCAGAAGAATATCGGCGGCAGGGAAACCCTGAACGTGCAGCCCGCTTTCCTGATCGTGCCCCCGGAGCTGGAGGTCACGGCGGCCCAGCTCATTTCCTCCGTGGTAGATCCCACGAAGGCCAACGCGACCCCGAATCCTTTTGCAAACCGTCTGACTGTGGTGTCTGACCCTGAACTGGCGGATACTGACGCCTGGTATCTGGCTGCCGCGCCTGGCATCCTGCCCTGCGTTGAAGTGACGTATCTGAACGGCAGGGAGCAGCCCACCATGGAGAGCGCGGTCCAGTTTGACACCCTGGGCATCAAGTGGCGGATCTATCTTGATTTTGGCGTGAACCTGATCGATTATCGCGGGCTCCTGAAGTCCACGGGAAAGTAAGGAGGAATGAGAACGATGGCAAAAGCTGTATTCATCCAGCAGGGTGAGAATATTGATTACACGGCGGCAAATGCCGTGGAATACATGGAGATTGTGCCGCTGACATCCTGCATCGGCGTGGCGCTGGAACCGATTGCGGCAGGGGCGGCCGGCACGGTGTCGCTGACCGGTGTTTATGAGTTGCCGGCGGCGGCCGGTCTCGCAATCAACGTCGGGGACGCTGTATTCTGGAATGCGGACAACGGCAATATCGACAAGGACGGGAAAGGTGTGCCGGCGGGTATCGCCGTGGCGGCCAAGGCGTCAGCGGGAGCGTCGGTGCGGGTGAAGCTGGGCTTTGTCTGCGCGCCGGCGGCTACGGCATGAGTTTCCGGGAGCAAGTCGCCGCCGACAACGAGATCGTCTTTATGAATGGGGATGATTTTGCCGGGGAGCATGACCTGAACGGCACGATCTGTAAGGCGATCGTTCAGGGGGAGCTCACCGGAGAGCGAAAGTTCTTGCGGGGCGCTGTCTATGATGACGTCTACAGGTTGGCAGTTGCCGTCCATGTGAAGAAGGAATATCTGCCGGAAGTCCCGGTAAGAGATGAGATTTTTTCCCTGGACGGCCAGCTGTTTACCGTGGAAAACTGCACCGATGATATGGGAATTCTGACCATTGAGCTGACGGCGAACCGGGGGTGACTTTATGATTACGATCGATGAGAAGGGAATGGCGGAGGCTCAAAAGCTCCTGGCCGGTATGCCGAAAGCCGTTCCCAGGGCGGCGGCAAGGGCCATCAACCGGGCGGCTGCGGCAGCTAAAGCCGAAGCCTGGGAGCAGGTGAAAAAGACCTACACCATAAAGCGGGCCCGGGTAAATAAAGCCTGGAACAAAGTTTCCCGGGCAACCGCCTCCAACCTCAGCGTGAAACTCGTGTCCCGGGGCCCGGTTATGGCGCTGTCTTATTTCAACATCAAGCCCAAGAGTCCGCCAAAGCGCCGGCCGAAAAATCCGGTCTTTGTGCAGGTGAGGAAGGACGGGGGCGGGCCGATACGGGACGCTTTCGTTGCCCGGACGAAAAGCGGTCATACAGGCATTTTCCACCGGACGCAGGGGAACAGGAGCTTGCCCATACAGCAGAATTACGGCCCCTCCGTGCCGCAGATGCTGGGGAGCCCGACCGTTTCCGCATTCATCGGGGAGCGGGCCTCAAAGATCTTGAATGAGCGCTTTACCCATGAGGTGAATGCAATCCTGAATGGGGTGACGAAATGACGCCTGCCAGGGTGCTGGACGCGCTGGCTGCGTATTTGAAGGAGGCGTGTTCGGCTTATTTTTTGACGGACGAGAAGGTGAAGGACAATCCGCTGATCGTGTCTCCGGGCTTTTTGAAAAAGCGGACAGCGGCCGGTGAGATGCCCTATCCTCATATCGTGCCCCGGTTTTTGAAGTGCGTCGATGAGCCTGACGGGAGCAAAGTCACGGTCCGCATTTATTTCGGCACTTATTCCGAGGACGTGGAGACCGGCTGGCGGGATTTGATAAATTTCATGGAGATGGGGCGGCTGGCGCTTTTGAGACAGCGAACCATCGCCAAAAAATATCGGCTGCAACTTCCCCTCACCTCGGAGGCGACGGAGGATCAACCCTATCCGGAATGGGTCGGGTATATCACGGCCGAATATTTGATGCCGTTACCGGAAGAGGGAGAAATTGTTGTTAATGCTTTAGGAGGAACTGGAAGTGACAAAAAAGTCTAAGTCTTATGCTGCAAGCGATACGCCGGTAGAACGGTATATGTATATGGGCAAAAGCATTATCAGAGCCGGATTATTTCATGGGCAGGTTTTCCGCGGCGGCAAACCGGCAGTAATTGAAACATTGAAAGAAAAATATCCGCTGATCGAACAGCTATTTGTTCCCATCGGGGAGATTGACGAAGCGTGGGAAGCGGTGGAGACAAAGGGAACGCCGCTGTACCTTGCCAATCAGCAGATTGTTGGAGGTGAAAAATAAATGGCGTACAAGCATGGAGTCTATGGCAGCGAGGTGCCCACGTCGCTCGTGCCCATGACGAATGTTTCCGCGGGGCTTCCGGTGGTGTTCGGCACGGCTCCGGTACATCTGGCCACAGACCCGGTAAAAGCCAATGTTCCCGTGCTCTGCTACACCTACGCTGAGGCGGTGGCGGCGCTGGGTTATTCTGACGACTGGAGGAGCTATACCCTCTGCGAGTTTATGAAATCCCATTTTGCCCTGTTCAACATGGCTCCGGTTGTATTCGTGAACGTGCTGGACGCGGCGGCGCACAGGACAGCGGTTGCCGATGAAGAAACAACGCTGGCGGAGGGCGTGGCCACAATCAGCGATCCGGTGATACTTTCGACGCTGGTCGTAAAGAAAGCGGCGGCAGGACAGCCGCTGGTCCTCGATACCGACTATACGGCGGCCTACAATGACGAAGGCAAGCTGGTCATTACAGCCCTTTCCGGCGGCGAGCTGGCGTCGGAGACGGCCTGCATCCTGTCCTATGACAGGGTAAACCCGGCGGCGGTGGACGGGGACGATATTATCGGCGGCGTCAACGTCGTTACGGGAGAGTATGAAGGCCTGGAGCTTGTGCATCAGGTTTTCCCGCGCTTCGGCCTTGTCCCCGGGATAATCCTTGCGCCGGGCTGGTCTCACCTTTCCGCTGTGGCGGCGGTCATGAAAGCCAAATGCGAAAATATCAGCGGCCATTTCGAGGCCATCTGTATTTGTGACGTCGATACAGACACTGTCACGAAGTACAGCGATGTTTCCCAGTGGAAGAATGCGAATAATTTCGTTTACAAGGGACAGCTGCTCTGCTGGCCGAAGCTGACCCTGGGCGGGGTGAAGTATCATTTCTCTACTCAGCTGGCCGGGGTTATCTGCAAGACGGACGCCGCTCATGACGACGTGCCCTACTGGTCCCCCTCCAATCAGAGCTTACAGGCGGACGGAGCCGTATCCGGTATAGACGGAGCGGAGAAAGAGATCTTTCTGGATACATCCAATGCGGCCTATTTGAACGGACAGGGCGTCATTACGGCGCTGAACTTCATTGGCGGCTGGAAAGCCTGGGGCAACCGCACCACGGTTTACCCCTCTGTAACCGACCCCAAGGACGCTTTTGTTCCCATTCGCCGGATGTTCAACTGGGTAAACAATACCCTGGTTACATCATTCTGGCAGAAGGTGGACAACCCGGCCAACAAACGGCTGATCGCCACGATTGTGGACAGCGCCAATGTGTGGCTGAACGGCCTGACGGCCCGCGGCTTTATCCTTGGGGGCCGGGTAGAGTTCCGGGAGGATGAAAACCCAATAACGGATTTGATGGACGGTATCCTCCGGTTCCATGTGTTCTTTACTCCGCCCTCTCCGGCCCGGGACATCGAGTTCATTCAGGAATACGATCCGGATTACCTCAGCACGCTGTTTGAATGAGAGGTGAAAGAGAATGCAGCATAGGGACAGACTGATAGGCTTTACCGTCTTTAAGGACGGCGTGCGCAAGATGGGCATCGCCGACATCACCCTGCCGGATGTGGAATACATGACCGAGAGCCTGAAAGGCTCCGGCGTCGGCGGCGAGGTGGATCTGGTAAATCCGGGGAACATCTCGGCCATGAGCTCCACCTTCAATTGGCGCACATTGAATGATGATCTGGTGGTGCTCAGCCAGCCGAAGACTCACCAGCTGGAGTGCCTGGGCGCTATCGAGCAGTATGACGCCGGATCGGGCGAATACGTGACGAAACAGGCGGCGGTGACAATGCGGGTCACCCCGAAGAAAGTCAGCCTCGGCAAGCTGGAGAACAATGCCACCATGGACGCCAACAACGAGTTCTCCGTGGTGTATCTGAAGCTGAAGCTGGACGGTAAGACGGTGCTGGAGATCGACCCGTTGAACTACATCTTCAACGTGGGCGGCACAGATTTTCTGGCGCAGGTAAGAGCGGCGCTGGGACTGGCGTAAGGGAAAAAGGAAAAGCGTCCCCGGTGTCGGGGACGCTTTGATATCAGGCATAAAGGAGAATAAAAAATGGAAACAGTAGACACCGCTAAGGGCGAAATTAAATTGGATTTTGACCGAATCACTGGGCGGGTGATGATAAATTGCGAGAAGGCGGCAAAGAAGAAAGATCCGACAATGACGTTGCCTGTGCTTTCCATGACATTTCAGGCGTATGTTGCCGCAGAAGCGGCGGGAAAAAGTATTGACGATATTTTGAACCTTTCCGGGCCGGACTTTACGGCGGTAGTAGCTGTGGTGCAGAATTTTTTAGTCAATACGGAGCAGAAGCAGGGGTGATCCGCCATGTGGTGCTCCAGTGTTCGAGGTTTTCAAAGACGCCGATGGAGTTCTTCATGGATGAGCCTATAGGAGATTTGATTGCTTGGGTGGATCTCATGCGCGAAGTCAGTCGGGAAGAAGAACGGCAAATCAATCGGAAATAAAAAAGTTCCCGGCGCAACGCCGGGGAAAAGTTTAGAAAAAGTGTACTGTACGAGACCTTTCTGAATAAAAAGGCTCATTAGGAGCAAGGTTGAAAAACTTATAATGCCCTCTAGTGACCTGTTCTATGATTTTGAGGGTGAGTAAAAAGATTGCCCCAATAGAAATAAGGCCCCACAGAATTATACCAAACAGAAGAACTAACAAATCAACTGTACCCCACATAAAACATCACCGCTTTCGTTACAATCGCGAAACATCACTTTTTGTATAAGCATTATACATACAGGAAGGAGGAAATTCAAGTTGGCAAATAGAATCATGCAGATTCTTTTTCAGATAAAGGGGCAGATTGACGGTTCAGCCGGTAACAGCTTATCTGCACTGAATAAGAAAACAGTAGAATTTTCCAAAAACATCAGAAACCTGAAAACAAATCTCCGTAAGATTGATTATTCGGGTCCGCCTGCTGAGTATAATGCAAATCTGGCTAAGGCTATTGAACTGAACAGGCAGATGAATGAGATTATCAGAAAAAGAGCAAAGATTCAAGGCAAAAGAGACAGAGCGGAAGCCTTTGCAAACGCAAAACAGAATTTCATCACTCAGGGGGGAGAGGCGGCGGGCCTTGTTGGGGGAATTATGACAATCACCGCGCCGTTGCGAAGCGCTATTTCCGGCGCTATGGACTTTCAGCAGCAAATGAGCCGAGTGGCCGCTATTTCCGGGGCCCAAAGCGAGGGCCTTGCGCAGCTGACCCAGAAAGCGGAAGAGATGGGGGCAAAACTGCCCTTCACTACCGTTGAGGCCGGAAAAGCCTTTGAGTATATGGCGATGGCTGGTTGGAAAACCGAGCAAATGATGGCGGGTATTGAGCCAGTTATGAAGCTGGCTATGGCCTCTGGTGAGGATTTGGCGCAGGTGTCCGATATAGTCACCGATGCCATGACCGCTTTCGGCCTCCAGGCAGAGGACGCCGCCCGCTTCTCCGATGTGCTGGCCAGAACCGCTTCTAATGCGAATACGACTGTTGGCTTTATGGGCAATACCTTCCAATATGTGGCTCCGGTGGCCGGTGCCCTGAAGTATAGCGTTGAAGATGTTTCCCTGGCTATCGGAATGATGGCCAATATGAGTATCAAGGGGGAGAAAGCCGGTACTGCTCTCCGTTCCACATTTTCTCAAATAGAGAACATCACAGAGGAGTTGGGAATTGAGGTTACAAACGCTGATGGCTCTATGCGGCCCTTCAGGGAAGTTTTGCTTGAGACAAGAGAGGCATTCAAGGGGCTGACAGACTCCGAGAAGAAGAACAAAGCGGAAAATATTGTCGGTCGGGAAGCTATGAGCGGGTTTCTGGCCTTGATGAAGACTTCCGACAAAGATATGGCGAAATTGGCTGGTTCTATCGACAACGCCGCCGGGGCCACCGATAAAATGGCGGAAAAGATGATGGATAATGCGGCGGGGGCCTGGACGAAATATACAAGCGCTTTAGATGTGGCCGGAAATTCGCTGGGTAAGATATTCCTTCCGTTAGTCAAAAAAGTATTTGAGTATATGGCGGAGGGAACTGGGAAAGTTGCCGAATTTGTTGCAAACCATCAGGATTTAATTGAATCATTGGGGATAGCAGCGGCAGCTCTGAGCAACTTTCTTGCAGTTTGGAAAGTATTAAATGTTCTTATAGCGACATTCTCGCTTGTAATGGCGGCAAGCCCTATAACTTGGCTGATCATTAGCATAGCTGCCTTGGTGGGTGCCGGTTGGTATCTCTACAAAAATTGGAACAAGATTGTCGCCTGGATTTCCAACGAATGGGAATACCTGAAAAATACGGTGGCGGCAGTTTGGGGCGAAATATGCGCTGTTCTTTCCAACGAATGGGAATATATTAAAGCCGTTGTAACTGATGGAGTTAATTCCGCCTGGGAGACTATATCAACATTCTGCGAAAATATACGGAACTCATTTTCCGGGGTGTTCGATTGGCTCAGCGGCAAATGGGAATGGTTATCCAACATATTAAGCCAGCCGATCAGCACGACTGTCAGCGCGGTGTTCAATTCCAGTAAGCCAGAAAGCAACGCCGCCGGCGGTATTTACGGCCGGGGTGCGTTCCTTACCACCTTTGCGGAGGAAAGCGGCGAATCCGCCATCCCCCACACCCCCACGGCCCGCAATATCGGACTGCTGGCCCGGACAAATGAAATCATGGGCAGTCCTTTAGGCGGCAATTCCTACAGCATTCCCATCAGTATTACGGTAAACGGCCCGGCGGATACGGGAACGGCTCAAAATATCGGCTCCCAGGTAGAGGCCGCTGTCCGCCGGGCCCTTGATAATATTGCCAACCAGAAAGCGCGGGTGAGCTACGCATGAAGTCATATACGACCACCCAGGGGGATACCTGGGATCTGATCGCCTATCGCCAGCTTGGTTCAGAAAGGTATACGGCCCTTTTGCTGGAAGCCAACAGGTCGCATATTCATACGGTGGTATTTTCGGCGGGGATAAAATTGACGATCCCGGACGTTTCAACGCCCCTGCCGGAGTCCCTGCCGCCCTGGAAGAGATGACGCTATGAACGAATCAAAGGCCCGCCGGGCCTGGCTCAAAATTATCTACAACACGAAGGACATCTCCAGCGACATTACGCCGCACCTGAAATCCTTCAGCTTCAACGATGTGATGGACGGGGAGGCCGACGACATCGATATCACCCTGGAAGACAGGGCGGAGCTTTGGCAGGGGGATTGGCTGCCGGAACGGGGCGACACCCTTAAGGTCTCTATCATGACGCTCAATTGGCGGTCCCTGGCCGAAGGAGAAAAAGAACTGCCTTTGGGGCTTTTTGAAATCGACGAGGTGGAAATCTCCAAGCCTCCCAGCGAGGTGAAAATCAAGGCGGTGTCCGTGCCGGATAATACCGAGCTTCGCGGAACGGACAAGAGCCGCCGCTGGGAAAATACGACATTGGGGACGATTTTGCAGGATATTGCCGGCGGCGCTCAAATGGAGCTCTTTTATGATGGGGATGATCCCTCCATTGACCGGGTGGAGCAGTCGCAGCAGTCGGATTTGTCCTTCCTCGCAAAGCTGTTGAAAGACTACGGGCTGGCCCTCAAGGTATCGGATCGCAAGCTCATTGTCTTTGACGAGCATGATTATGAGGAAGCGGCTCCGGTCAGGACCATCAGGAAATCGGCTTTGGCGGCCTTCAGCCTGCGAGCCTCCACAAGGGAAATTTACCGTGGCTGCCATGTGAAATACCAGAAATCAGATGACGACGAAATCATCGAGTATACCTTCGTGCCGGATGAAGAGAAAAAGGGAAAGATGCTGGAGGTCAACGAAGAAGTGGAATCCGTTGAAGCGGCGGAGAAGCTTGCCAGGAAAAAGCTCCGGGAGATGAATTGCAATGAGGTAACGGTCAGCCTGCACCTCATGGGAGATTTTGACCTGCTGGCGGGCAATACGGTAATGCTGGCAGGCTTCCACTCCTTCGACGGCAAGTACATCATCACAAAAGGCTCCCACGACATCGGCGCCGGGTACAACATGAGCGTTGATCTGAGGAGGTGCCTGAATGGATATTAACTTTGCAAAGATTGTCCGCGTCGGCAAGGTATCATCTACGAATCCGGCGGCCATGACGGTAAGGGTGACATTTCCCGACGAGGCCGGGCTGGTATCCGACGATCTTCACGTCCTGTGCCAGGGCTCGAAGCTGGACAAGGATTACTGGATGCCGGACGTGGGCGAGCAGGTCGTGTGCCTATTCCTGCCCAACGGCAGGAATACCGGCTACTGCCTCGGGACGTTTTTCAGCAAGGTGGATAAGCCTCCGGCCGGAGCCGGGCAAACAAAGCGAATCATTAAACATAACGGCGACTTTGAGCTTGAATGTACCGGGAATGTGCGAATCAAGGGAGCCAATATTTATTTGAACTGATAATCTTGAATGGAGGCGGTCTTATGCCAGCGCAGACGCGTATTGGGGACAACGACACCGGCCATGACGCCTGTCCGCCCCGTCCCCTTGCCGAGGGGAGCCCGAATGTGTATATCAATGGGAGCCCGGCTGGCCGGGTTGGGGATGCCTATACGACTCACGGCTGTCCGGTCCACGCTCCTCACAGCGGCGTTATCGCCAGCGGCAGCGGGACGGTTTTTATCAATGGGCGGGCGGCGGGCCGCATTGGCGATCCCGTTTCCTGCGGCGGCTCGGTAGCCGCCGGCAGCCCGAATGTATTTGTAGGAGGGTAGCGTATGAATGTTGGAAGCCTTGGCCCGGTGGTGTTCCGGGTGTCCGATGCCTTTGTAAGGACGATCAGCGAATACAGCCGCAGGACGTCGGCGCGCATCGGTTCCCATGACATTATCGGGCAGAAACCGCTTTCGGAATGGATTGGGCCAGGCTGTGACAGCATTAGCTTCAGCATAAAGCTGTCAGCGTTTCGCGGCGTGAATCCGAAGGAAGAAGCGGAGAAGCTGCGAGGAATGGCGGAGCGCGGCGAGGCGGTGATATTTGTCATGGGCGGAGCTCCCGTAACGCGGAACAAATGGTTGATCGAGTCCGTGGACGAAGACGCAAACTATTATGACCGAATGGGTAATATCATCAGCTCAGACGTGAAGCTCTCCATTCGCGAATACGCAGAGGTGGTGACGAACCTTGCAGACAATTGATGTGACGGCTGAACTTGGCGCTATTGAATTTTCGCCGGATACGGAGCTAAAGGAAATTTTGCAGAATGTGCGATGTATTCTTACAACGGCGAGATACAGCGTGCCCCTTGACCGGGGCTTTGGCATTGACGGGCAGATTGTGGATGCGCCTATGGACTACGCACAGGCAAGGCTTACGGCGGAGATCATCGATGCCGTGAGGAAATATGAGCCCCGCGCCCGCGTGACACGGGTTATCTTCGACGGCGACGGGGCGGACGGGAAATTGGTTCCGATGGTGAGGGTGGCGATAGGCAGTGAAGGATATTGAGTTTGTAAATACCGACACCAATACGATAAAGACAAACGTCATAACAGTGTATGAAGGACTGTCCGGGCGGACGCTTGCGGCCGGCGACCCGATACGCTTGTTCCTGGAGTCAATCGCCAGCATCATTGCGCAGCAGAGGGCAATCATCAATTTTACGGGAAAGATGAATCTGCTTGCGTACAGCGAAGGGGATTATCTCGACCATATCGGCGTACTGGTGGGCTGTACCCGGCTGGGGACGGAAAAGGCGAAGGCGGAGGCGCTGGTTACGCTATCGGCTGCCCAGACATTTGCCGTCACGATACCTGCGGGAACGCGTATCACAGCCGGAGACGGTTTGATGTTTGCGGTGACGGAAACTGCAATCATACCGGCGGGCG
>CAJTSO010000001.1:140970-143194 GCA_910579115.1 uncultured Selenomonadaceae bacterium | reverse complement strand
AGATTGGGAACGGATTTGTTGCTGGACAGCTCAAGCAGATTGTCGACCCCATCGCTTATGTGGCGTCTATTGTGAACACGTCAACAAGCGCCGGCGGGACAGATATGGAAAAGGACGATGCGTACAGAGAACGCATCAGGATTGCTCCGGAATCATTCTCTGTGGCAGGGCCGGCAGGAGCCTATATTTATTGGGCGAAGACGGCCTCAAGTCTCATTGCGGATGTGGCGGTGTTATCGCCTGCTCCCGGATACGTTGAGATCTATCCGCTGCTGGAGGGCGGAGAGCTGCCGGCGCAGACAATTCTCGACGATGTGGACGCCGTGTGCAACGATGAGCGCATACGGCCGTTGACGGATCATGTTTCGGTGCTGTCGCCGGCGGCGGTCAGCTATGACATCACGGCAACGTACTACATCGAGGCGGAGAACTCGGGAGCATCAGCCGAGATCCAGGCGGCGGTGATGCGGGCGGTGAACGATTATGTGCTTTGGCAGAAGTCAAAGCTTGGCCGAGACATCAATCCGTCGGAGCTGATCCGCCGCATGGTCAACGCCGGGGCGAAGCGCGTCGATGTCATAGCGCCGGAATTTACTTCGGTTGCAAGATCGAAGGTTGGTATCGCAGATACGGTGTCGGTTTCTTTCGGGGGTGTTGATTCATGATTGAGATGGAATCGGCGCTTCTCAGGGACGTCATGCCCCAGAATCTCCTGGCTGATGAAGGCGTCCGGGATGCCGCGGCGGCCATCGATACAGAGTTGAAAAAGGTGTCGGAGCTCTTTGCCGGGTGCCTTTTGATCGCCCGTATCGATGAGCTTCCCTCGGAAATCATTGATATTCTTGCCCGGCAATGGCACGTGGATTTTTACGATGATACATTTCCGGTCGAGACAAAGCGGAACCTGGTGAAATCGTCAATTGCCTGGCATAGGCACAAAGGCACCCCATGGGCAGTTGAAGATGTAGTCAGTAAAGCCTTTGGCCGGCCAGCCAAGGTTACGGAATGGTTTGATTACGGCGGCGAGCCATATCATTTCAAAGTGACCGTAAGAATGACTGCGTTCTCGTCGCCTGAAGCATTTGGCGTGGCTTACCAGGGCGTTATGGAGTCGAAGAACGTCCGAAGCGTCCTTGATAGTATTACCAGCGTGACAGAGCCGGATTTTGGCGACCACGAAACGGATGCCGACGGACATGAAATAGCCGTAACCCGCTGGTATAAAGCATTTTCCGGCCGGATACAGCGGCGGATCTCTCTTAAGCCGGAAATTAAATACGAGCCGCCGAAGCTTGATGCGCCGCTGTATTGCGCGGGAGTCGTGACGCTCCACCGTCATACCTCGCCGAGCATTTTCCGTGTGTTTGGGCGTTCGAGGGTCGCGATTGCCGGGCATATCCATCGAAGGATTTACTCTGTGTTTAATTTGGGAGGTGAAGCTGGATGAGTAGCTTCGGAGCGATGACGCTGACGAACGCGGGGAAAAATATCGCCGCGCGCTTCGCGGCGGGGGAACTAAAGTTGACGTTCTCAAAGTTTGCGTTAGGCAGCGGCGCAGCATCAGAGGAAGCCGACTTAAAGACGCTGACGGATCTTATCAATCCGCGGCAGGATATAGGGATAGCGACCATCGTCCAGAACGGCGATAAGGTAACTATACGCGGTAACTATACAAACGCGGCGGTATATGAAGCGTATAACGCAAGGGAGCTGGGGCTTTACGCCCTTGATCCGGATACGGGAGCGAGCGTTCTGTTTGGTTATTTTGTCGATGCGATGTCGGATATTGTGCCGGCGGAGAATATTCGAGCGGTTACGGACACAATATCGGTGACCTTGATTTTGAACGGAAGTGAGAACGTTGCGGCAACGTTTGATACAGGCGAGTTTGCGACAATCAGGGACGTGGAGGACCGTATCAGAGACGTGGAAGACCGTATGCTGACAATCGACGACGTCTACCCTGTCGGCTCTGTCTACCTGAGTACGGCGGCGACTGATCCGGGAGAGCTTTTTGCCGGTACGGCCTGGGCGGCGCTTCCTTCCGGGCGGGTCCTCATCGGGGCCGGAACGGCCGATGGGGGAACGGTCTATAAGGCGGGGACAACGGGCGGCGAGGAAAAACATAAACTGACGGCGAACGAAATGCCAGCGCATACGCACGGTATCAGCTCCGTGGGCGATCACAAGCATATCGCCCCATACGGCGAAGCTTACGGCGGGG
>CAJTSO010000001.1:136858-140960 GCA_910579115.1 uncultured Selenomonadaceae bacterium | reverse complement strand
CCATTCGGGATAGCCACCGGAAAAGGGTATATGGGTTCCGGCAAGACGGATTATGACAACTACCTTTACTGGACGTCTCCTGCCGGCGCGCACACGCACACGATCGGCAGCGCCGGCGGCGGAGCGGCTCACAACAATATGCCGCCTTATCTTGTTGTGTATATGTGGCAGCGGACTGCCTGAGGAGGGGGAATAGATGAGTAAATGGAACGCATGGGTGCTGACGAAGAAAGGGCAGGCGTTATACGCGAAAGTAGACGCGGGAAAAACGAAGCTTGTCCTGACAAAGATGGCGCTGGGCGATGGCGCGCCGTCCGATCTTGAAAACTGCACGGAATTAAACAACAAAGTAATCGATATGAACGTTACTTCGATTGCCGTTGAGAATGAAACTACCTGTACCGTAGAAGCGGAGCTGAATACAACGGCGCTGACCGATACGTTAGTAGTGGCGGAATGGGGCTTATACGCTGACGACCCGGACGAAGGGGAAATTCTTCTGGGGATCGCCACGGATTCGGAGCCCGATAAAGTAGAGCCGACCGGCGGCGTAGCGGCCTATGAGCAGACGATGAGCATGACGCTTGTCACCAGCGCGGCGGCGAACATGACGGTAAATATCGATCCAAGCGCCTTTGCGACCATGGGCGCCCTTAATGATTCGCTGAAAGCTTCGGAAGATAAGCTGGTAGCGCAAATCCCGACGAAGACCAGCGACCTGATAAACGACAGCCGGTTTGTAGCGGCCGACGCAGCGGGCAACGTAACGGTAGCGGGCAATCTGACGGCGGCGAAGGTTTACAACGCCGTCTACAACGACTACGCCGAATTTTTCCCCCGGGGCGGGGAAACCCAGGCGGGCGACATAATCGCCCTTGACGAAAGCGGCGAAGGGGAGCGCTACGTCAGGGCTACCGAAAAAAGCCGCTGCGTGGTCGGCGTCCACTCCGAAGACTTCGCGCAAATCATCGGCGGCGCAGGAGCGGAACCGGGAGAAAATATACTGAAGAAAAACCTTCCGGATTTTATTCCCGTCGCGCTGGCGGGGCGGGTCCTCGTCCGATTTACCGGCGAAGCCAAAGCCGGCGCTTACGTCGCGCCATCCGGCCTTCCCGGCGTGGGACGCATGGCGAGCGGCCCCGGCGATCAAAGCGTCGGACGGATAGTGGAAGACAAAGCCGGCGGAAAAGAACTGCGGCTGGTAAAAATACTGGTAGGGAGGAGCTAAGCGTGAAAGAATTTCTGAAAATGAAAGTGAGGACAATCTTTATAATCCTCGGCCATAGCTGCAATATGCAATGCGCCTACTGTATGCAGCGGCCGGTTATCCACGAACAACTGACCAACCGGATAAACCCCAAAATTTACGACTTCATCGAAGCCCTGCAAAAAGAAAGCGGCGATCCCATCCATATCCAATTCTTTGGCGGGGAGCCGCTTTTATATTTCCAAAATCTGAAAGAAATCGTCGAAGAAACGAAGCGGCGGCAGATACCGCTTTCCTATGGCGTTATAACGAACGGGCGCGCCCTGACGGACGAAATGGTAAACTTCTTCAACGAACACGCGGAAGACATGACCTTCACCCTGTCCTGGGATGGCTACCAGACAAAAGACACGCGCCTTTTCGACGTTTTCGCCGATCCCCTGCTCAAAGCGCGGCTGTTAAGCCTGAAAAGGCTGGGCCTGTCCGGCGTTATCTCGTCCAGATCGTACCCCAAAGAAATGCTGGCCGCGTTCCAGGACATATCCGATGAATATCGGAAAATCCACGGCTACCAGGTCTACGTAAACCTGGACGAAATATTCGACACCGGCATCGCCCGGCGGGATCTGCTGGCCGTGGACTACGACCGGGTCGAGCAGGAAATGAAAGAGCTGGCGCTGCTCTATCTCCAGGTCCTTACCGGCAAAGAATCCAGCGAGGAGGAATACGTCAGGATTAACTATCTTGAGGGATTCTTCCGGCAGATGCGTCATTTCTACATCGACAAGGGCGGCAAATGGGAAAGGACTACCGTATACTGCGGCAACGGGCTTACCACGCTTAATATGGACGTGGAAGGCAACCTCTATCCCTGTCACAATACGGATGAAAAAGTCGGCTCCATAACCGGCGATTTTTTCCCGTATCTGTACTGTATTCTGCGGGGCGACGGCATAAAAGAGCGGCGGGCGGAATGCCTGGATTGCCCGGCCCTTGCCTATTGTCAGGGCGGCTGCAAGATTGTCGATGAAAAAACCCGCAGGGAAACCTACTGCCGGTTAAAACGGGCCGTATTCGTTCCCGTTATCAGCGTGTTTGAAGCTTACGGCAGGCGGTTGGAAGGAGCTGATAAAAATGGCTAACGGCGCGATACCGCAAACGGCGTTTACGGCGGCGAAGCAGGGCGAAGTAGTGAAGAAAATAAGCCTGGAGCAGCTGCGAACGGCCATAACCGCGCTGACCGGCTACGCAAACAACGTGGATAACTGCGGCAACTGTACCGCTTGCCAGACCTGTCAGGGATGTCAGGGATGCCAGGCCTGTCAAAGCTACGGTTGTCAGAGCTACAGCTGTCAACGCTGCCAAAGTTGTCAAGCGCAATGCAACTGCGACTGCGACTGCGGCGATGACGGCGGTTAAGGAGATGGTAAATTATGGCGTATACGGATGCGAACCTTGACGGCGTTAAAGTAAAGCGCAGTCATTTGGAAGAACTGGCGGGGACTCTGAAAAGTCTGGCCGAAAGCAAACGACTGACGGTAAATCTGACAGGCCTGAGCTACGAAAAAATAACCGCCGTGAATATAACGGCTCTGCAAACGGCGGTCAATTACCTGGAAAAGAGCTTTAGCGGAAACTGCTGCCAGGCGAATTGCTGTCAGACGTGTCAAAGCGCGTCCTGTCAAAGCTACAGTTGTCAGGGCTGCCAAACCTGTCAGGCGTGCCAGTCGCAAAGATGCCAATCCTGTCAAAGGAACTGCAACTGCAACTGCGACTGCGACTGCGGCGACGACGGCGACGACAGCGAATAGGGAAGGGGAATCATAGTCATGCTGATAATCAAAGGGAAGGTATCGACCGCCGGGGGTCCGATCGAAGCGTCGGAATTAAAAGCGGGGATGTTGATTTTAGATCGTAATCATCGGGCGCGAAAGCTGTTATCCGTCGAAGAAAAAACGGCGGACGGCCTCTTGAGGTTTAAGAGGAGCGGCGCCGTTCTCTCGGCCGATGCGGTTATTTTGACGGCGCAAGGGGGAAAACGGGGCGGCGGCCACGTAAAAATGATGACGCCGACGAAAAAAATAATCGACGACGAGGCTTTTATCGAGCCCAGGACGGCCGCCGGGTATGAGCTTACCGTTGAAAACGGCTCCAACCTGTTCGTCGATGGCTATTGCGTCAGTCTGAAAGGAGAATGATGATGCTTAAGATTTATTTCAACGAACAGCCGTATGAAAATCGGAAATTAAAGCTCCTCATCCGCGGCGATTTCTGCCAGGCGGAAGTAACGAGCGGGGAAGGCGAAGAAACGGCGTTCAGCGGCGTCGATTGTATTGAAGAGATGATGCCGTACAACTCCTATGCGTTGACGATGCGTTCGGGGATAGTTAAAAATTTTCGGCGCTCCGCAAAGTCCGATTATCGCTGGCTGAATCTGAACAGGCTCGGAGTTTCCACCAAAATGGACTTTGGCGATATTACAAGTTTATACGGCTTCGGCACCTGCATGCAAATAGACACGGGCGTTATGAGCGGGGAAACCAGGGATATAATTGTCCGCGTTTTTTTCGCCGGGAAAGAGGGCCTTACGATCGACGCCGACCAGGAGTATGAATTAGCGCCGTTCGATCCCGCCGATCTGGTTTTGGGCTCTCATCCCCGCTTTAAGTTGTGGGACAGCTATTCTTTAGCCGCCGGGGGGCGCGAATGGATGTCGGACAGATACGGCTACACGGTAGACGGCGATTTTACGGAGCCGCTCGTTTTACCGGCGGGGCAGGATTATTTCGACTTTACCGTGACGAAATATAAGAGCAACTTTACCGGTAAGGAGAAGCTGGCGCGCGACATCGACGACGAAGAAGTATTGGTCGAATCCTCGGCGGGATTGGTCAA
>CAJTSO010000001.1:127105-136848 GCA_910579115.1 uncultured Selenomonadaceae bacterium | reverse complement strand
CGTCAGATTGCAGAACGGAACAGGTTCTTTCCGTCTTTATCCCTTCGGCCATGAAGGGCTGGTAAAAATCAAGCTCGGCCGCAAATGGTACGAAGTGTGGAACGAGTACCTGTTGACGATCGGAGGCGCGCCATGAAGATAACGATTTATCTGGGCAGCCGCTGCAATCTGAATTGCGCCTACTGTCACCGTGAAGCGGATGACGTCGAGCCGGTCGTTTCGCAGAAACTCTTAGATCTCATCGGCGATGGTGAAAATACGGTTGTTCGGTTTATGGGCGGTGAGCCGATGCTGTATATGGACGCGATTAAACAAATCGTGGCCGCCGCGCCCAAAGCCGATTTTATGATTACCACAAACGGCAAAGACCTGGAACCGCATTTGCCGTTTCTGGCGGAGCATAATTTTTATATCACCGTCAGCTACGACGGGGCGGGAGAACAGGAAAGCTTACGAGGCTACGACCCGTTTACCAGGCTTCTTAACTATCCGCGGCTCGGCGTGTCCTGCACGATTTACCATGGAAATGCAGATTTGCAAAAAATAATGCGCCGTTTTGCTGAAAAAGAAAAAATTATCGGGCGTCCCATCAGCTTTTATCCCCATATCATACACGTCACCGGCGAGCATAACGCCCGCTTTGGTCTTACAAAGGAGGATTGCGACGGGTTTATGGCGCAGCTTAAAGAAGGGGTAGGCGGGTATATGGACGGGGTCGCCATATACGGCGTTGAAAACATCAAATTCCGCCCCATATTCGCCTGGCTGGTCAGAAGATATAATCAGCCTTATCAGTACGGCGAAACCTATTGCGTACACCGCGATTTGAAAAAGGTGGACGCAGCGGGAAACCAATATACCTGTTTATATGTTCGTCAGACCCCGTTAAGCGAAAACTGGCAAAAAGAACAGGCGGACATCCTCGACAGGATCTCACCCGCTTGCCGGGAATGTCCGGTTTACGGTATGTGCGGCGGTGCCTGTATCGTAAGCAAGCGGCGCGATATAGAGTGTTATTACTATAAAAACCTGTTTACCTGGTTCAAAGCGGCTTACGAGCGATTTCTAAAGGAGGTTCCCCATGCTGCAAAATCTCTTCATATTTCCTGACGCTATCCGCAGATTTCATCCGGAGGAAAAAATCAAGCTCAATATTCACGGCAGCGTATTGGAGTTCTTTCGGGACGGCGCCCGTCTCATAGTCGATACGAACCTGCTCCAGGACGGTACGTCGACGATAATATTGCATAATCCTGTTACTGACTGCGTTTATGTGCTGTACAATTACCGCGAGATCCTGCAAGCTTTAGATCTCACGCCCCGTAGCTTCGGCCGCACGATGCACCAGCGATGCTTTATGCAGATCGACAAGAGCGGCGGCAAGGTGTTTATCAAAGTGTTTCTCTTACAGGGCGATTATACGCTTGATAGCGATACCGATGATTTCTCGGCCTGCTCGCACAAAACCCTCGGCGAGATGCACGAGCTCGACTGGGAATACAGTTGGGTATTGCGCGATACGACCATCCGGTTCGACGGCGATAAGGTTCGCCTGAAGTTTTTCGTTAAGAAGTCGGACTTTTGGCAGGAGCATATCTATATCAACCACGCCGGTCAATCGCAGGAGATTTTCCCCGGCTGGAACGAAGTCGAGTTTAAGTACATTGAGACCGAAGATGCCTACGTTGGCGCGAAAAATTGCCGCTACAAAGGACGCGCCATAAAGCTGAGAGAGGGGGAATAAACTGTGGAAGGACCAATTACGCGGGCGGAGCATGAGGAGTTTAAGCTTCGTATGGAGGCGGAGCATAAGCGGCAGAGTAAACGCCTTTCGTCCCTGGAAACGAAGGTTGAAGAAACTCATACTCTGGCCTTATCGGTAGAAAAATTAGCCACGAATATGGAGAATATGTGGCAGGAGCTTACGCGACAGGGGACTCGATTGGACGCGATCGAAAAGCGCGATGGCGAAACGTGGCGGGGCATGAAATACTATGTACTGACAGCCTTGCTAAGCCTGGCGCTGGGATTTATCGCAAAAAGCCTGAGCCTGTAAACCAAAAAGCCCGAGCGGGAACATCCCGTTCGGGCTTTGTATCTGAAAGGAGGACAATATGAACCGCATAGCAAAATGGCTGAACCGTTTTAATGAGAATGTGGCAAATCTCAGCATACGGGGCGCGCCGCGCTTTTTATTGCTGACGTTTGCCGGGATATTTATCATAGTCGGCTTGCTATACATAACCGGATTGCTGATAGAGCTGTACTTTACGGGCCGTGTCAATTACCGGGCCATCAATGATTTTATAAGCGCCTATTTCGGCGTGGCCAGCGTCGCCGCCTTCGGTGTCATCGGCAAGGCGCTTATTGATGCTGATGAAGACGGTAAGCCAGACGTGTGGGAAGATAAGGAAGAAAAAAGCGCGTGAAAAAACATCCTTCCCGGAAAAATATAGCAAACTATTTTGAAAAAAGTATTGACAAAAATCAAATGATGTGATATGATTAAACCATAGAAAGGAGGTGAGATTGTTTGTGCAGGGGAAAATAATAGACCTCATAACAGCGCTGATAAACCTGGTCACGGCTTTAATAGTGCTGTATGAGGCCCTAAGGTGAAAACCTTGATTGCTCGGCGCCGGGTGTTACCCGGTGCCGGGTGACCCCAAGTATAGCATAGACAATCGAAAAATGCAAAAAATAACAAACACCATTCGGGTAGCGGCTCTGCTTATCGCAATTATCGCATTAGTTAAAATAATTACGACTTGAGAGGAGCGATCGGAATGGAAGAAATTTCAAAATCCGGCAGGGGTGGAGCCCGCGCAGGAGCGGGCAGGCCACGGCTTAAAGTCACACGCGCCATCCGGCAAATGCGAGCCTTCCCGGAAGAATGGGAACTGATCCAGGCATTTGCCCGCATTGTAAAGCATGACCCGGAACGGGCAAAAAGAATATTACAGACCGAATAAAAAAGAAAAGCGCCTTTGCAAAACGCAAGGCGCTTTTTATGCCCTTTTTTCAAGGAAGTGATCAGCCAGGGCATTTTCCGCCGCCAAAATTTTCTGAGGCAGGCAGAAAAAACCTCTTGACTTTTTGGGCTACATGAATTATGTTATTTATGGGCTACAAAAAGTGAGGTGATGAAAATTGAGTCCACGCACAGGTCGGCCAAAGTCTGACAACCCCAAATCTAACCCTATCCATGTTCGCCTTGATGATGAAACTATGGGAATACTGGAAAGGTACTGTGAACAAAAGAAAGTGCCAAAAACAGAAGGGGTAAGACGGGGAATACACAAACTCAAGCTAGACATTAAAAAATAGAGCGTTGCTACCCTCGACAAGTACAACAACGCTCTACACAAGAAGTTTCCTTCCATGAAATATTCTAACATGGAGGGGAACATCTTTCAAGCTATTTTGGAGGTGTTCTATGTGAATAACTTAGTAGAAGTCAAAAATAATCAAATCGTAGTATCAAGTCGCCAAATTGCAGAGCATTTCGGGAAACTACACAAAAATGTTTTGGAAAATATTAAGGTGATTTTGGCGGCTGAAAATTCAGCCACCAAATTCTTTTGCGAAAACGTCTTTGAGAACAGAGGAAAACAATATCTGGAATATCTCATGAACCGTGACGGCTTTACTCTGTTGGCCATGGGCTTTACCGGCAAGAAAGCCTTGCAGTGGAAGCTAAAATATATCGCCGCTTTCAACGAGATGGAGAAGCAGCTCAGCGGAAAAACCTCCAATCAGCCAACCGCTATCCAGCAGAAACGGGCTGAAGCCATGCTCCTGAATGCCAGAAGCCGCCAGTCAAAATTGTGGCTTGCGATTGCCGAAAAGACTGACATCAAAGAGTACAGGCATATATGTCAACAGAAAGCCGCTGAAGTATTATCCGGGGCGCCGGTATTACCGATGGAGGGAGCCAATAGAAAAAAGACCTACTCCGCAGCGGAGATCGGCGAGATGTTCGACGACCTTGTTATCCCCACTATAGAAACCCTGCTGGGCTGAAAGGCGGCGGTAGTATGACGGTTAAAGAAGCTTTGGCGAATCGTATTGCAGAAATATGCAGGGAACAGTACATCATGGAACAGACACTGGGTGTGAAGAGCATTGTTTGTGAAAGAACCCGTCGGGGTCTATCTCCCTGGAATGGAGAAAGCCCAATGCCTGAAACTTTTTATGATACCGACGCAGTGACCCGGGCGATTACCAGGATCATATACCGAATGATACAAAATGGTAGCTTGCTCCCGGAAACAATGGGATAGCTGGAACGCGCCCGCCGTAAAAGAGTAAAGAACAATCAATAATATGGGAACCCGCTCAGGGATGGGCGGGTTTTCTTATGTTAAAAAAGGAGGAAAATAAAATGAAAGTATTTCTGAACCCCGGCCACGATGAGCTGGATCTCAAAGGAACGCCGGATTATGATCCGGGAGCCTGCAATGAGTTTTTAGACCTGTATGAAAATGAAATAGCCCTCGCAGTCGGGCAGCTTGCCGGGAAATACCTGACGGCCGCCGGGTGCGAAGTAAAACTGCTGCAAAGTGAAAGCCTTTCCGGAATTTGCCGGGCGGCCAACGCCTGGAAAGCTGATATTTTTGTAAGTATACACTGCAACGCTTTCAATGGAGCAGCTCACGGGGTAGAAACTTTAACTTATCCTGACGACATTGAAGGCCGGCGGCTGGCGGAGTGTATCCAATATCAGATACTGGACACTTTCGAGGGTCTGACTAATCGGGGCGTTAAGGAGAGGGAGAACTTGGCTGTCCTCCGGGGTACGGATATGCCTGCCGTGTTAGTAGAGCTGGCCTTTATTGACCACGCAGGCGATGTCCTTCTGCTGCGCGATCGGCAGGATGACTTCGCCCGGGCGATTGCCAGAGGCATCACAGATTATTTTAGCGGGAGGTGAGAACGTGTGGAAGAAAACAAAGTTTTACGCTGCGCCCTTTGCTTTGTCGGTCTTGTGCTGGGGCTGGCTGTTTGTTGGCAGCTGTTCGGCGGCTGCGGCAGAACCGGCGGAGACGGTAACGATGTCGGCCGAACAATGGGAGCAGTTGAAGCAGATAATCTCGGAGCAGGCCGAGCTGTTAGAGACGCTGGAGACGCTATCGACAGCGGACAGCGAGAGCTTGGCAATGCTCTTGAACGACTTGAAGACGGCGAAGCAATCGTTGAGGAAAGTCGAAAGCGAGCTGATTGCCGCGAAGCAATCCTTGAAGACTGCCGGCGAAACCTTGGCCGAGCAAAACAAATCATTGCAGATATTGAGCGCTCAAATCAAAAAGGAAAGACAAATGAATAAACGCCGACAGTGGCAGGACGTCCTTTGGGGGATTATTGCAGGAATAGCTATTAGTGCGGTGACTCACTGATGGATATAATTTTCCCGAAGTGCGCCACAAGTGCGCCACATGACCCTGTTTCTGACAAGTGCGCCACGAAAAATTAAACAAAACAAAAACACCCGCAAGGCATTATTCACAAGCCTTGCGGGTGTTCTGTTTTCCTGGTGCGTCAGGAGGGATTCGAACCCCCGACCCTCGGTTTAGAAGACCGATGCTCTATCCAACTGAGCTACTGGCGCAATATACAAATGTGGTCGGAGCAACAGGATTCGAACCTGCGACCCCCTCGTCCCAAGCGAGGTGCGCTACCAAACTGCGCTATGCCCCGACGAAACTACATTATATAGACCCGTGTTCAGACTGTCAATATTTTTGTTAATTTCTTATTGCCTGTACCGGTAAATAATATTACAATCTAGGTTGCTTACAGATTTTATCCGAATAGTTTTTAATCGGGAAGGGAGGGATGGAAATGCCGGAAGCCTGTAATTCACTGCCTGCTGCCGTCAGCCAGGCGAATAAGAGCCTGATTGCTCCCTCTGCCCCTTCCATCCTGATCCTTACCGCCTCCATTGGCTCCGGCCATGTGAAAGCGGCTGAGGCGGTGGCCAGAGAGCTGGTGGGTCTCCGGCCCGGGCTTAGAGTCTCAATCGTGGATTTCAGCCGTTGGGGAACCTCCTGGGCAAACGCTTTCATGAAGAGTGTTTACCTGCTGATGCTGCGGTTTGTCCCTAATCTTTACAATCTGATGTACCGCTTCAGCGGGGGCAGGTACGGGGGGCTGTCCATTCAGAGTATTATATCATTTTTGACCCAGCCGGACATAAAGGCGCTGCTGAAGAAATACCGGCCGGATATGATCGTGTCGACCCATCCCTTTCCGGCAGGGGCGGTTTCCTGGTACCGATCAGACCGCCGTGGCGGAGACTTTGGCGCCGCCACGGTGATCACCGATTATTCCATTCATCAAATGTGGATATATCAGCATATCGATCAGTACTTTGTGGCCAGGGAAACCATGAAAACCGATCTGATAGCGGCGGGATTGTCTCCGGAGCAGATTTTTGTTACCGGTATTCCCATCGCGGCAACGGAGGATTCCAGGGACAGGGAAGAAATTGCGGCGGCCCTTGATGTGGACCTCACCCGTCCGGTGATTCTTCTGATGGGCGGAGGCCTTGGCCTGGGGGGAGTATTGGAGGTGCTCCAGGAACTGGAAAAGGTTTCTCAGCCCCTCGAGCTGTTGGTGGTAGCGGGAAGGAATGAAGAACTTTTCAACTCTGCCCGGGAGGCGGCGGCCAATTCCCATCATCGAATAAGGGCTTGGGGCTACACTGACCGGGTCCATGATCTCATGAGAATTTCCACCCTGCTCGTATCGAAGCCGGGGGCGCTTACCATAACTGAGGCGTTGGCTCTTCGCCTGCCGATGGTGCTTCACAGCCCGATCCCGGGGCCGGAGGCGGAAAATGCCGTCTATGTTGCCCGGCGAGGGGCAGCGATGTGGGTAAGTAAGGACAAGACCGTTGGCAGTATGGTGGCGGAGGCAGTGTCCTTACCCCGAAGGCTGGAGGCTATGCGGGAAGCGGCGGCGAAATTGGCAAGGCCGGAGGCGGCAGAAAACATCGCCCGGGAAATCCTCCGGAAGCTGGAGGAGAACAGCCGGTAAATATTTCCTATGGCAAATGGGAAAATATCTCCATTTTTGCTTCGCGGGGGTATTTATTTTTAGGGCGGGACATTATATAATGGCAGGGAGCGCGAGGAGCGCTGTCAGCGAAATTATTGCTTTTAAGTATATAGTCCGGGGTGATTTTTACGGCTTTGAAACAGCTAGAGAAGAATGAGAACGGTTTTGTCTGTCCACAGTGTCATCAGAATCTGCGCTTTGTAGATGGGGGAGCTGTGCGCATTGTTGATGGGAAACTGGATATGGATAATGCAAAGGTAAAATATGAGTGTTATACCTGCGGTGTCTATTATCGTGAAGTAATGAATACCGGTTATTATGACGTCTTTCCCTTGGATAAACAATCTGAAGGCTCTCGTCTGCCGGAGGAGCAGTCTCAGGGCGAGGGGCAGATCGCCAGAATGAAGATGTTCTGTCCCCAATGCGGCAAGCTGATGGTTCCCCGATTTGACGGGGAGCCGGCAGCTGATGATACCGGTAAGCAGGATAGTGTCGAAGCTGCTTATCAGTGCGAGGACTGTGATATCTCTTATCAGGCATCAGTAGTATCGGGAACCCGGCACATCCTTACCTGGCATACGGGCAGTATTTTTGGCAAAAGCTCCCTTCAGCTGGATTCCGCAAAAGCGGCCCTTTCAAGCGTCGTATCGGCGGCGGAAGAGAGTCCAGCTCTTGCCCAAGCGGGAGGACAGCAGGCGCCGCCTGCCCAGACAGCCGATACAGGCAAGCGGGAGCTAAAAGCCACCGGTGATCTGCCGCCAATGGAGCTGAAGAAGGACGAGCGCGGGCGCTGTGACTGCCCCCGTTGCGGCGGTTCCATGAAATATATTGAAGGTCAGCCGGTGAGAATAGTTGATGGGAAGCTCACTTTTGATGATGTGCTGGGCCATTTCAGCTGTCCCGACTGTAATTCAGTTTTCCGCCGCATTGCCGGAACGGATTTTTTTCAGTATTCGGAAAAATAACCCTTGACTGAAACGCCTCTGCCGTGATATCATCGTCCGGTAGTAAAGCAGAGGTCACCGCTTCTCACCGGTCGATGAACAGTCGGCAGGTCGATATTGAACAGTATCAGACAGGGTTCTGTGTATTTTCGGGGTGGCTTATGCCGCCCCGTTTAGTATTTGTGGAGGTGTTTTTCCATTAGCAAGAACAATCTGCGGGTCAATGAAGAAATCCATATTCGGGAAGTTCGGGTAACCAGCGCCGAAGGAGAGCAGCTGGGTATCATGCTGACCCGTGATGCGCTGCAAATGGCTGCGGAACAGCATCTGGACCTTGTCGAGGTTGCGCCGAAAGCACGCCCGCCTGTCTGCCGTATCATGGACTTCGGAAAGTATCGCTATGAGCAGCAGAAGCGGGAAAAGGAAGCCAGGAAAAAGCAAAAGGTGATCACCATTAAAGAGGTTAAGCTGCACCCCAGCATCGAACAGCACGATTTTGAGGTGAAGCTTAAAAATGCCCTGCGATTCATTGAGGAAGGGAACAAGGTCAAGGTGACCATAATGTTCCGTGGCCGTGAAATGTCGCATCAGGACCTGGGCCGCAAGCTTCTTGACAAAGTTGCCGAGGAGCTGAGGGATCGTGTGTCCATCGAGCGGGATGCCAAGGTCGAGGGGCGCAATATGATAATGATTCTGGCGCCTAAAGCCCAGAATAAAGGAGGAAAATGACAGATGCCGAAGATGAAAACCCGCCGTGCCGCCGCAAAGCGGTTCTCGGTTACCGGTTCCGGTGAATTCAAGCGTAAAAAAGCCTATCACAGCCATATCCTGGAGAAGAAGACCCCGAAGCGTAAGCGCAATATGCGTAAGGCCGCTCTTGTTGTCGCAGCCGATTACCAGCGCGTCAAGGATATGCTCCCCTACGCGTAATTATTGATTTTAGGAGGAAAATACAATGCCGAGAGTTAAAACAGGCGTTACGGCTCATGCTCGCCATAAAAAGATTTTGAAGCTGGCGAAGGGCTATCGCGGAGCCCGCAGCAAGCAGTTCAAGAAAGCCAACGAGACAGTGATGAAGGCTCTGAGCTATGCTCGCGCCGACCGCCGTACCAAGAAGGGCGATTTCCGCCGCCTCTGGATCGCCCGTATCAATGCCGCTGTCCGTCCCCAGGGCCTGGCATATAGCCGCTTCATCTGCGGGCTGACCAAGGCCGGGGTGGCGGTTGATCGCAAGATGCTGGCGGAGCTGGCAGTCAGTGATGCGGCTGCCTTCAGCAAGTTCGTTGAGCTGGCCAAGGCAAATCTGTAATAGAGTTTTTGAAGGAGCTGTCCTTAATGGCGGCTCCTTTTTTACTCTGAGGGGCAGTTATGGAAAGAATTGAAAGTCCGGCCAACGGCAAAGTCAAACTGGCCGCTTCCCTGGCGAAGAGCAAGGGCCGCCAAAAGGAGCGGGCCTTTGTGGTGGAAGGGGCGCGCCTCTGTGAGGAGGCCCTGAAAGCGGCAGAAAAGGGAGATTGGAGCATCCGCTTTGGTTTTATAACCGCGGCGCAGCTGGCTACGGAAAGGGGCGGAGCCTTGGCCGCCAAAGCCCTGGCGCAGGGGCTGGCCCTCTATGAAACACCGGGAAACGTGTACAATAAAGCGGCTCAGGTGGTATCGCCTCAGGGGGTTCTTTTCGTTGTAGAGTGCAGAAGATTTGCCCCTGATGATCTGATGAGCGCCTGCCATGACCAGAAAAAA
>CAJTSO010000001.1:113548-127058 GCA_910579115.1 uncultured Selenomonadaceae bacterium | reverse complement strand
CGGACAGCGGAAGCCGTCGGAGCTACCGGGGCAATTCTCCTGCCGGGAACGGCGGATGTATTCGGCGAGAAAACTGTCCGGGCTTCCATGGGGGCGATCTTCCGCCTGCCGGTTGCTTCCCTGACGGTTAGAGAGCTGGTATCCTTTGTCAGGGAGCACGGACTGGGGCTGTACGCGACGGCGTTGGACAGAAATGCCCGGCCCCATACGTCGGCGGATTTTGAAGAACCGTCCCTGATTGTTTTTGGCCGGGAAGGAAGCGGCGTGTCAAAAGAGATTTTAGCAGCTGCAGGAACCAGAAAAATTTTTATTCCCATGGCCGGTGAAGCGGAGTCCTTCAATGTGGCTCAGGCCTGCGCCATCGTGTTGTACGAGACCTTTCGCCAGCGGCGGCTGAAAGACTAACAACAATTAAGCCTTCAAAGAACCGAAGAGCAGATATATTCCCAGGACTCCGTCAGTCAGGCTGACGGAGATTTTTTTTGCCTCCTGGAGCAGCTCGTTGCTGACCGCATAGGGAAGCTTCTGGGTAAGCGCGGCCTTTTCAAGTGGCCAGCGAACACCTGAAACCGACACGCCGGAACAGTTGGGAGACAGGGGAAGCAGTGAGAGGGCCGCTACTTTATTATCTGTTTCACGAAAAGCGATCCCGGCGGCTTCGCCTCCCCGAAGGATGATTACTACCTCCTGATGGTCGGCCAGACAGCCGGGCCGTCCATCACCCGTCAGGGAATGGAGCAGGCTGAAGGCATGGTCAAGGCGGCCGCCGAAAGCCCCGGTGGCCAGAAGGAACCGGTTTCCATAGTCAGTTTGGGAAAGCTGGAGAGCCAGTTGAAAATCTGTGAGATTTTTAGCGGCAGGGAAGCGGTCAATGGGAACCTCCTGCTGCTCCGCCCATTTCCAGCTGGTCGACCGGGCGCTGTCAGCGTCTCCCAGGAGCCGGCGGGGAATGATACCGGCCTGACGGCAGGAATCAATGCCCCGGTCAATGGCCCAAAACGGGGTATCATTATTATTTTCAGCCAGCTTCCGCAGCCAGTCCGGTTTGGGGGGGCGGCCGCCGGCCACAAGAACCAGGGGCAGACTGTCAATGCCGGTCCCAAGAGAAAGAGTGGCGATGAGCTGGGGCAGCTTTAATTTCATTTATTTCACTTCCTTGCTGAAAGTAATCATAGCACAAATTCCCGGGCAGAATGTAAATTGCCGCAATAAATTGAAGAAAATTTAAGATTGAGCTCTCCTGGCGCGGTTGCACTTTAATTCAAAGGGTTAATTTAAGCGATGTATTATTTATATATTACAGAGAAAGCAGAAATGAAATTTATAATCTGTAAAATCTCTGAAAAAAAGATTACGAAATTGCCACAAACCCTTGCGTAAAAAATTTTAATTGGCTATAATACAAAAAATAAATAGTTGTACCCTGATGCAGGTTTATCTAAAGAACGACGATAGTTCATGATGCGGAAACACTGCGGCAGGCGGGTGGTTTTGGGACTTTTTCTATTTTGGAGCGAAAATAATGCTGGATGTCAACGGCCGGACAGATGCAGAGATTAAACAGCTGCTGCTAAGGGTCTGGCTCCGCCAGCTGGCCATGGGGCTACTGGTTTTTGCTGCAGGCTGCCTGCTGGTTACCAGCGGGGCAGGGAGAGTCGCTCTGGCTGGCGGTGTCCTGTGGGGAGTGCTGGATGGGACGATTCTGCTGGGCGGTACCGGGCGGGCCCTGGGGGTTCCCCTGTTGCGGAGCAGAGCCTTGCGCTGGCGTATTTTTTTGTGTCGTGTAGCGACTGGGATTGCATTGGTTGTGGGTATGCTGTGCCTTAAGCTGAGGGTGGCTGAAACCTTCATTGCTTTCATGGTACTTCATATATGTTTTTTAATAAACCTAAAAATTTTCACGAATCCCAAGAAATGAGTTTCGCCGGATCGTGAGGAAAGGAGAATAAAAATGGAAAATGCTGAACAGGCAAGCAAAGAAATCATTCACTATCTGCCGCAGTACATCGATTTCCTGGGAGCGCACGTGCATATGCAGACAATGTACATGAGCTGGTTGACTTGTATAATCTGTATCGTTGTGCTCGTGGGTATCAGCAGCAGAGCAAAGGTCATTCCGGGCCGCGCGCAGTGTATGCTTGAAATGCTTGTCAAGTGGCTTTGCGGGCTTATGGAAGGAAACATGGGCAAGGAAGGCAGAAGGTTTTTTGCTTCTTTCCTGCTGACGCTTTTCTTCTACATCTTTATTGCCAACGAAGTTGGTTTGTTGCCGCAGGTCGGTGGTCATTTGTTTCACTTCACCTCGCCTACAAATGATATCAATGCGGTTTTCGGCCTGGCTATTTTGGTCATGGTCTTAAACTTTCTCGTTGGTATTTACCGCAACGGACTCGGCTTCTTCAGTCACTTTGTGAAACCCTTTCCTCTGATGTTGCCGCTGAATATCGTTGAAGAGCTTGCCAAGCCGGTCACGATGTCCCTCCGTCTCTTTGGTAATATCCTCGCGGGCGAAATTCTTTTGATCGTATTGTATCAACTGGCGCCTTGGCTTCCTCCGATCGCATGGATTTTCTTCAGCCTTTGCATAGGCTTCCTGCAGGCATTCATATTCACGATGCTGGCAATCGTAGGCTTTGCTCCTATTTTCCGTCATGATCACTAATGAGGGAAGTTTGAAGATTATTTTTTGGTAAATTTGAAAGGATGAATATCTAAATGGAACAGGCAATCATTATCGCTGCTTCAGTCCTTGCGGCAGGTCTTATCGGCCTTGGCGCTTCGATTGGCGCTGCTTCTGGTGACGGTGCTGTCACCTCCAAATTCCTCGAGTGCGCTGCTCGTCAGCCGGAGAAGGCTTCCGAATTCCAGGTTCAAATGTTTATCTCCGTTGGCCTTATCGAGTCCATTCCCATTATTTCTTCCGTTATCGCAATCGTGTTGGTATTTGCAAATCCGTTTGTAAAGTAATTCCATCCTTGGGAAACAGATTTGCAAAAGTAAAGGAGTGCTGAAAGTGGTAGATTTTGATGCTACTTTTTTTGCGCATGTTGTAAATTTCATCATTCTTTTTGCCATTCTGAGCAAGTTTGCATTCAAGCCTTTGATTAAGGTTTTGGATGAGCGTTCCAACCGTATCGTAAACGACCTTGATTCCGCTGAGAAAACTCGAGTCGAAGCCGAAAGGCTGAAGGCTCAGTACACCCTGCAGATGGAAGAGGCTCGCAATGAGGCCGCCGCCATCGTGGCCAGAGCTACTCAGAATGCTCAGACCATCGAGGCTGAGGCCCGTACACAGGCTCAGGCAGAGAAGAATCAGATGATTTCTGCAGCGAAGCAGAATATTGAAAATGAGAAACAGCAGGCCATTGCCGATGTCCGCAAGCAGGTTATCGCTCTTGCTACGGAAATCGCCGGCAAGGTTGTCAGCCAGAAACTGGATTCCCCAGAGGATCAGGCGCTGATTGCCAGGACTGCTGACGGCGTTCTTTAATAATGAACCGCAAAGAAATTTTTTTGATATGGAGGTGAAGGATACAGTATGGCTAACAATAGCGAAAAGCTCGATCTCATCATGAAGAGCCTTGAAGGGCTCAAGCTTGACGCAGAGAAGCTTGGCAAGGCAGCAAGCAACGGCATCATTGCCATTGTCCTGACTACTGCCAAAGAATTGACTGTATCTGAAAAAGACACCATAGCTAAGGTTCTTGAGGAGAAGCTGGGCTATCGTGTATACATGGAAACTACTGTTGATCCTTCCATTATTGGCGGTTCTATTATCAAGGCTGGCGACAGCATTTATGATGCCAGCGTGAAACGCCAGATGGAAAAGGTCAGCGAGAGCATGAACAAGGCAGGCGCGGAGGGACAGTCCCTCTCCAACGTGGCCAGCATCACCGATGCGCTCTCAAAGACCGTCAGTGAAACAAATCTCGAGGTTAATCTCGAGGAAGTCGGTATCATCAGCAAGGTGGGCGACGGTATTGCCACCGTTACCGGGCTGAACAGCGCCATGGCCGGTGAGCTGGTAGAGCTCAAGGGCGGCGTAAGCGGCATGGTTCAGAACCTTCAGGAGGATACCGTAGGTATCGTTCTCATGAGCGGTGAAGCTACCGTAAAAGAGGGCGACATCGTCCGCCGTACCGGCAGGCTTATGGAGGTTCCGGTGGGCGACGCGCTGCTGGGCCGTGTAGTCAGCCCGCTGGGTATGCCCATCGATGGCAAGGGTGATATCAAGTATGCAGAAACCCGTCCCATCGAAGCACAGAGCCCCGGTATCGCAGACCGTAAGTCTGTAGATGTGCCTCTCCAGACCGGTATCAAGGCTATTGATGCAATGGTTCCTATCGGCCGCGGCCAGCGCGAGCTGATTATCGGTGACCGCGGTACTGGTAAGTCTGCCGTGGCCATTGATACCATCATCAACCAGAAGGGCAAGGATGTTATCTGCATTTACGTGGCAATCGGTCAGAAGGCATCTACCGTTGCCCGTCTCACCCGTACCCTGGAAAAGTATGGCGCTACCGACTACACCATCGTTGTAGCTGCTACCGCCTCGGACAGCGCCCCGCTGCAGTACCTGGCTCCCTATGCCGGCGTTACCATGGCTGAGTACTTCATGGACCAGAAGAAGGATGTTCTTTGCGTATATGATGACCTCTCCAAGCACGCTGTAGCGTACCGCGCCATGTCCCTGCTGCTTCGCCGTCCGCCCGGACGCGAGGCATATCCGGGCGATGTATTCTACTTGCACTCCCGCCTGTTGGAGCGGGCCGCTCGTCGTAACGACGCAGCTGGCGGCGGCTCCATCACGGCACTGCCCATCATTGAGACCCTGGCAGGCGACGTTTCCGGTTACATTCCGACAAACGTTATTTCCATCACCGATGGTCAGATCTACTTGGAGACCGATCTGTTTTACTCCGGTATCCGTCCGGCTATCAATGTCGGTCTGTCCGTATCACGTGTCGGCGGCTCTGCCCAGATCAAGGCCATGAAGTCCGTTGCCGGTACTCTGCGTCTGGATCTGGCTCAGTATCGCGAGCTGGCGGCTTTTGCCCAGTTCGGCGCCGATCTGGATAAAGCCACCAAGGCTCAGCTGGATCGCGGTATCCGCATGACCGAGCTGCTTAAGCAGCCTCAGTACGCCCCGCTGCCGGTAGAGAAGCAGGTTATCTCCCTATATGCCGGCACCAATGGTTACGTTGACGACATCCCGGTCGCTGATGTAAACCGCTTCGAGACTGAGCTCTTCAAGTACATGGACATGAATGCCCCGGAAGTGGCAAAGGACATCATTGACAATAAGAAGATTACTGATACGAACGAAGAAGCCTTGAAGGCTGCTTTGGCAGAATTCAAGAAGACCTTTGTGGCTGTCACAACTGCTCCCAATGTGTACAAAAAGGCTGCTGCTCTGGCAGAATTCAAGAAGACTTTTGTAGACTCTGACGGAAAGAGGTGAATGACTGATGCCGAATCCACGCGAAATACATCGACACATGCGCAGCGTAAAGAATATCCAGCAGATTACTAAGGCCATGAAAATGGTCGCCGCTGCCCGCTTGCGTCGTGCGCAGGAAAAAGCCGCATCAAGTCGTCCCTTTGCCGATAAGATTGAAGCTCTTTTGAAGACTGCTCTCAGTGACAGAGCACTGGCCAAGCAGATTTCTCTCAGCGACCACCCTCTGCTTGAGGTTCGGCCGGTCAGGAAAACGGGGTTTATCGTAATAGCTGCCGATAAGGGTCTTGCCGGTCCGTGCAATTCCAATGTTCTCAAGCATTCAGTTGCTGAGATGGCCGCCTGCGATGAAGTATCGGTTATTCCCGTTGGCCGCAAGGCAAAAGAGTATTTTCAACACCGTGGTTACAGGATAGAGCAAAGCTTCTTCGGCTTGTCGGACAAGCCGGACTTTGACTATGCCGAGCAGATTGGCAGTGCTGCCATTCAGGCGTTTACGTCAGGTGAGGTGGATGAGGTAAAGCTCATCTTCACTCATTTTAAATCGGCGCTGTCCTATACCCCGGAAACAGTTCATCTGCTGCCGGTGTTGCCGCCGGAGGGTGCCGCAGCCTTAAACGGTGATGATTTCCAGGATGACAGAAATGGTCCGGAGGAAATCGGGGATGTTCTGTTTGAGCCATCAGCGAGTGCTCTTCTCGCTGATTTGGTTCCGGCTTATGTAAAAAATCTCATCTACGCTGCGCTCATGCAGTCTGCAGCCAGTGAGCTCGGTGCCCGAATGACAGCCATGTCCTCGGCCACCGACAATGCGAGTGAGCTGCTCAGATCGCTGGAGCTTTCGTACAATAAGGCCCGCCAAGCAGGCATTACTCGTGAAATTAACGAAATTGTTGGCGGAGCGGAAGCTCTGTCGCAAGAATAAGGGGAGGAAAATTAACGGATGAGTACGATTGGTAAAATAGTACAAGTCGTCGGCCCTGTCGTCGATATTAAATTTCCGTCAGATGCCCTGCCTGCAATTTATAATGCGATCCATATCGACGGTGTCGTCAGCGGGAACCATAAAATCCATCTGACCACTGAGGTAATGCAGCATATCGGCAACGATGTTGTCCGTACTGTTGCCATGAGCTCCACCGACGGTCTGGTACGTGGTATGGAGGCAGAGGATACAGGCGCGCCGATCAGCGTCCCTGTCGGGCCTGGCACTTTGGGCCGTATATTCAACGTATTGGGTGAAACTGTTGACCATGATGATACCCCGGTTGAAGCGGCTGATTACTGGCCCATTCACCGTCCGGCGCCGGAATTTGCCGTACAGTCAACGGCTACGGAAATTCTTGAGACTGGCATCAAGGTCATTGACCTTATCGAGCCCTATTCTCTGGGCGGTAAGGTTGGTTTGTTCGGCGGCGCAGGCGTTGGTAAGACGGTTCTCATCATGGAGCTTATCCATAACATCGCTACCGAGCACGGCGGTTACTCTGTATTCGCCGGTGTAGGCGAGCGTACCCGTGAGGGTAACGACCTCTGGGGCGAAATGAAGGAGTCCGGCGTTATCAACAAAACCTGCCTCGTTTACGGACAGATGAACGAGCCTCCCGGAGCCCGTATGCGCGTAGGCCTCACCGGCCTCACAATGGCCGAGTATTTCCGTGATGTATCCGGACAGGACGTGCTCCTGTTCATCGATAACATTTTCCGTTTCATTCAGGCGGGCTCTGAGGTATCCGCGCTGCTGGGCCGTATGCCCTCCGCAGTAGGTTATCAGCCGACCCTGGCCAACGATATCGGCGCTCTCCAGGAGCGTATCGCTTCCACCAGCAAGGGTTCTATCACTTCCGTACAGGCAGTATATGTCCCCGCCGATGACTTGACCGATCCGGCTCCGGCTGGCACCTTCGCCCACTTGGATGCAACCACCAACCTTTCCCGTTCCATCGCTGAGCTTGGTATTTACCCGGCAGTTGATCCCCTTGACTCCACCAGCCGTATTCTTGACCCGTTGGTGGTGGGCGAGGAGCACTATCAGGTAGCCCGTGGCGTCCAGGCCATCCTGCAGCGCTACAAGGAGCTTCAGGACATCATCGCCATTCTCGGTATGGAGGAGCTCTCTGAGGACGATAAGGTCACCGTCGCCCGTGCCCGTAAGATTCAGAAGTTCCTGTCTCAGCCGTTCTTCGTTGGCGAGCAGTTCACCGGTACTCCCGGCCAGTATGTTCCTCTGAAGGAAACCGTCCGCGGCTTCAAGGAAATCCTTGAGGGCAAGCACGACGACCTGCCGGAGGGCGCGTTCTACATGGTAGGTACCATTGAGCAGGCTGTCGCAAAGGCTGAAAGCATGAAAGCGGAGTGAGCCTATGGCAAGTGTAATGCAGATGGATATTCTCTCTCCTGATGCTTACGTCCTCCAGACTGATGACGTCTCCTACATCGAGGTAGAGACCACCAACGGCGGATTGGGAATATTTCCCCATCATGCCACAATGGTCGTTGCTTTGGCTCAGGCTCCGATGAAATATCGGGACAGCGCCAACAACAGTCATTACGTCTACGTGGACGGGGGCTTCTTTGAGATCAAGGAGAATAAAGCCACAATTTTAAGTACTGCGGCTGAAGCTGCTGATGCCATAGATGCCGCCAAAGCTCAGGCTGATTTGGAGCGGGCTCAGGCCAAGATCGATAACCCACCGGCTGATGTCAACATGGCGGAGGTTATCGGTGCGTTGAAGCGTGCCCAAGGGCGTCTCAGGACTTTGGAGCTGGCAGGCAGCAGAGCACACTGATTTTGAAACAATTAAAAAGGCATCCTGGTCTCAGGATGCCTTTTTTCAGAGGAGCGGTTAAGAATGGCTGACTTCATGAAACCAGTATCCGGGAACAAAATGATGGAACTTCGCCAGGAAATCAACGATTTGCGGGCTTCCTTAAAAACCATGGACGACCCGGAGCAGATTAAGGCCGCAAAAAAACTCATCATGGAAAAGGAAACTTATTACAATATTCTGGCTGATAAACAGAGGATGGGTCGATAATCATCATGTTTAAGGATACGTCCTGGTTTATATGGGTACAGATTATCTGCGGCTCCATGGTATCCTACTATGTAAATAAGGATGCTCAGGCGAATGAGGTGCCCAAGCGCAATTTTTGGGTGATTTTCTGCTTTATGTTTTTTCCGCTGGTGCTGGTGTATCAGTTTTACAAGGGATATGTGAAGCGCAGGGGAAATGTTTCCACTTTGGCGCAGCGGCAGATGGAGCTGGAGCAGAAACATCTGGAGACCCGGCAGCGGTTGAGAGCCGAGCGTGAAGCTTGGGAAAGAGAACGCCGCCAGCAGAGGGCTTTGAACAAGAAAGCCGAGAAAGAGCTGGAAAAGGAGATCGAAGCGGAGCGCCAAAAGCGGGCCGCCGCTCATAAAAAGCGAATGAAGGAGCTGGCAGAGGAGCGTGAACTCCAACAGGAGGCCGCGGCCAAAGCATTGCATATTAAGTAAAAAATCGTCGCCTGAGGCGGCGATTTTTTACTTAAAAGCCTTCTCTGTAGAGGAGCTACAACACCAAAGCCTCCCTGTAGGGGAGGCGGCCGCAGGCCGGATGGGTGACAGATTAGCCGGGAAGTTTGTCGCTTCACCCCTCAGTCACTTCCAGTGACAGCTCCCCTTAATGGGGCCTCAACCCAAAGCCTATCCTGTAGGGGAGGTGGTGCCGAAGAGCGACTCCCTGCGCTCTGCCATCGCTGTGCGACTCCCTAAGCTCTGCCTTCGCTACGCTCGGCAATCGCTAAGGTCGCGTGCATGACACTCACTAAATTCGTCCATCGCTTCACTCGGACTTATTAAGTGAGTTAGTCAAGCCGGAGGGGTGACAGATTAGCCGGGAAGTTTGTCATTTTATTCCTCAGTCAGCCTTGTTTGAGATTGTATTCATTTTTTATTACAATTTTCAAAAATGCAATTACAATTGAACATGGCACTCCTCTGTTTTTGTGTTATAGTAGTCTGTGAGGTCGTGAGATTTTATGGCTGGTTTTTCCTGCCTTGTAATAGATATACGAGGGGACAGATACAATGGCCGACACACAGCAAAAAGCGGCGGCCAAAAAGTTTGCGGCTGACTGGAGAGGCAAAGGCTACGAAAAGGGGCAGAGCCAGACCTTCTGGCTCACGTTGCTCTCCGATGTGCTGGGCGTGGAAGATGTGGCCAGCTTCATCACCTTCGAGGAACAGGTTCATCTGGACCACACCAGCTTCATTGACGGCCATATCCCCAGCACGAAGATGCTGATCGAGCAGAAGGGTCTGGGCAAGGAGCTGAACAAGCCAATCCGGCAGTCTGATGGCACCCTGCTCACTCTCTTTCAGCAGGCCAGGCGCTATATCACCTAGCTGCCGGTTTCCCAGCATCCCCGCTGGGTCGTTACCTGCAATTTTGAAAAATTCTTCCTTCAGGGCGGTTTTTGAAAGCACCCTGAACCCGGAGATGAGACGCTCCGGCGGGATGCACTACACCAGCCTGGAAAACTTCACAAGATGATTGGCCCCCTGTTCCTTGACGGGCTGAAAGGGGAACTGGCGAAGATAAAGGCCGGGAAGGTGGAGGGAACCCGCAAGACAAAGCCGGCTGGGCTGACTTTCCTTGAAAGCAAAGTGCAGGCTATGATACAGTTCAGCGATTGCCTGGCTGTCTGAAAATCAAGGGAATGCAAACTCATTTTAGGGGGTGCATTTCACAGGTAGAGGATGCAGCGCTGTAAATAGGGATTTGACAAGGTGAATGAATATGAGAAATGGGAAAAAACCAGATCCGAATGTAATTCATCCGATTGCAGGATATGACAAGGAAATCTATGTGAAACCAACTATAAAAAATCCAAATATCAATGTTGGTGATTTTACCTATATCGCTGATTCAGAATTTGAAAGCCATGTGACATCCTTTTATCCATGGAGCAGAGACCACCTGATAATCGGCAAGTTCTGCCAGATTGCTTCAGGTGTGGAATTTGTGATGAATGACGCGAATCATCAGATGAACGCAGTATCCACCTTTCCATTTTATACACTTGAAGGCTGGGACATGGATGCTCCTTTGCCGTCAGATATGCCATTCCGGGGAGATATGGTGATCGGTAACGATGTGTGGATTGGACAAAATGCGGTAATTCTTCCCGGTGTACATATCGGTGACGGCGCGATCACCGGAGCAAACAGCGTGGTGGGCAGTGATGTTGAACCTTACACTATCGTTGCCGGCAATCCGGCAAAGGTTCTGCGAAAGCGGTTTGATGATGCATTCATCGATCTCTTACTCCGATTCAGATGGTGGGACAAAAGCATAGAAGAAATAGACGGTCTGATTCCGCTCCTGACCTGTGGTGACTTTGAGAAAGTCAGGGAAGAACTGAGGGCAAGATTATGACTGTTTTGATAACAGGAAACTCCCATACCGGTAAAACGCTACCGGCACAGAGATTGCCCGGAAAATACAAGTACCCGTATTTCTTCATTTATAATCTGAAGAGGGGACTAATTCGTAGCGGAAACACCCATGCTGTTGATGAAGTGAGAGAATACGAAACCGATTATGTGGGAGTCCCCAAAGCGTCCTCTGAAAATCGGCGCTATATTCCAATGGACTATTTTTCCAATGAAATTATTCCCGGTGATAAATTATTTATGATGAAGAATGCGGCATATAAGGGGGAAAAACCTCATGGCTGAATTTTTGGAAAAGGTCTTTAAGCTGCGGGAAAATAAGACTTCCGCAAGGGTGGAGGTCACTGCGGGGATCACTACCTTTATGACCATGGCGTACATTCTGGCTGTGAACCCGGATATTTTAGGGGCTGCCGGTATGGACAGAGGGGCGGTTTTTGTGGCTACGTCCCTGGGCGCCGCCCTGGGTACGCTCATTATGGCCTTTGGAGCCAATTACCCATTTGCCCTGGCTCCGGGCATGGGCTTAAACGCATTCTTCGCTTACACAGTAGTGGGACAGATGGGCTGTTCCTGGCAGACGGCCCTGGCGGCGGTATTTGTCGAGGGCGTTATCTTTATCATCCTTTCCCTGACCCCTGTCCGGGAGGAGATATTCAATTGTATTCCCAAGGCTCTGAAAGTGGGAATCAGCGGCGGTATCGGCCTTTATATCGCCTTTATCGGTTTGCAGAACGCCAGGATCGTCGTGGACGGGCCCTGTCTGGTGGGCCTTTATCCCTTAAAGCAGGCGGTGGCCAGCGGGGAATTCCACTCCGCCGGGGTTGGGGCGCTGCTGGCCCTCATCGGCTGTATCGTAACCGGCATCCTCATGCACAAAAAAGTACCGGGGGATATCCTTTTGGGGATACTGGTCACTTGGGGACTGGGTATTCTCTGTGAGCTGACGGGCATTTACATTCCTGCTCCCCAGGAAGGAATGTTCAGTCTTCTGCCGGATTTTTCCAACGGGTTCGCCATCCCCAGTCTGGCCCCTACCTTCATGCAGATGGATTTTTCCGAACTGCTGACCTTCAACTTCATAACGATAATGCTCACCTTTATGTTCGTGGATCTGTTTGATACGCTGGGAACGCTGGTTGGGGTGGCCAGCCGGGCGGATATGCTGGATGAAAAGGGACATCTTCCCCGCATTAAGGGGGCGCTGCTGGCCGACTCCATCGCTACCGCGGCCGGGGCAGCGATGGGGACTTCTACTGTTTCAACTTACGTGGAAAGCTCGGCCGGAGTAAGCGTCGGCGGACGCACCGGCCTTGCCTCCGCAGTTACGGCCGGACTGTTTCTGGCGAGCCTGCTTTTGGCGCCGCTTTTTCTGGCGATTCCGGGGTTTGCCACGGCTCCGGCCCTGATAATGGTAGGCTATCTGATGCTGAGCAATATCTGCCGCATAGATTTTTGCGACTTTACGGAGGCAATCCCAGCCTATGGGGCCATCATCGCCACGCCCTTTAGCTATTCTATTTCCGAGGGGATCTCCTTCGGGATAATGTCCTACGCTGTCCTGAATCTGTTGGCGGCGGAGAAGCGCAGGAATGTCAGCCCCCTCCTGATTGGTTTGGCCATCCTGTTCGCCCTGAAATACATTTTTATCTGATACTGGCAAAGGTTTTGGTTTGAAAAGAAAACCGCCGCGGCAAGCCTCGGCGGTTTTTGTGTTATCGATGAAGCCTGTTCAGGCAGGATTTTTCGGTCAGGAGGAAATCATCCGTCATAATCCTCGGCAGCAGCTTTTGCCGTCGCCAGAATGGCGCTGATATCCTTTTTCTCCCGAGGGGCGGGGAGGTCAAACTGATTGGTGGGGGGCTTCGGGAGAGCAGAGGGAACGGCCCGGGGAGTCAGGGGCATGATCCGCTGGGTTGGGGGCGTTACCTCCGGCAACGGGCAGTTGCGGGTAGGATTCACCCAGCGGCGGGCATCGTTGGCGGCGGCGATTTCCTCCGGGGTCTTGTCGCTTCTTATATAGGGCAGCTTAAATCTGGTTTTTGCCCGGTCGTTTTCGGCCTTTGATTTTTTCCTGAGGGCATTGACCACCATTTCCTCCGCCCAGGGGGGCGGGGTCAGTTCTTCTTTTTCCCATTTGATGATCGTATCGTAGGGAATTTTGAACATGGCGGAGACCGCCTGGGGGGTGAGCCCGGCTTGCAGCCGGTACTGCTTGATTCTGTTTATCATCTTTTGCCTCTAACGGGATTCATAAAGCTTGTTCAACTCAGTCTGAGGAAATAACAAATCAATGAGATTTTGCAGGTCTTCCGGGGGAGGAGCGGTGAGGGAGAGGAGCTCGCCGTTCTTCCAGGGCTGGGTCAGAAGAATTTTGTAGGCATGGAGCGCCTGTCGGAGGATTGGGTCGTTCTCCTTCCGGGGCGGGCCGTACAGGTCGTCCCCCAGGAGGGGGTGGCCCAGGTGGGAGAAATGAGCCCGGATCTGGTGGGTGCGGCCCGTCTCCAAAGAAATGTCCAGCAGGGAGTATCGCTTCCCCTGATGATTGCCGGTGGAAATCGTCTGATAGCGGGTAACGGCGGGCTTGCCCTTTTCATCGGTTCGGACGCACT
>CAJTSO010000001.1:101519-113525 GCA_910579115.1 uncultured Selenomonadaceae bacterium | reverse complement strand
CATCCTTTGGCCCCAGGGGCAGGTCGACGGTTCCCTGTTTTTCGGAGAGTTCGCCGCAGATAACGGCCAGATAGCTGCGGGAGAAGCATTTTGCCCCGTCCTTCATGAGCTGGTGCTGGACCTGGGGCTGTCGGGCGATGATGAGAAGCCCGGAGGTATCCCGGTCCAGCCGGTGAACCAGGTGGAAGATGCTGTCCTCTCCCCGCTCCCGATAGCGGCGGAGAACGGCGGCCCCCAGCAGGGAAACCGGCTCCCGGGGAGTAGGATGAACAAGAAGGCCGGCGGGTTTGTTGAGAATCAGGAGCCGTTCGTCCTCGTACAGGATGTCCAGCTTCGGGAGGATGGCGTCCGGGGGCGGAGGCTTCAGGTTGTCTGTCTCCGGCAGCTCGCCTACGAACTCATCCCCGCCGTGCAGGGTGGTAATGGCGACTCTCACCTCAATGCCGTTTACGGTGGTTCGCCCTTCCCACTTCAGCCGTTTCCACAGCCGGTGGGACAACCCAAGATAGCGGGCACAGAACGCCCGGGCCGCGATGGAGTCAATTTCCGGGGGAACGGTAAAGCGATAGATCATTTCATGGCCCTTTGCAAATAATCTGTATCATTCGGTCAGAATAAAAGAAAAGATAAAAACTGCCATGCCCGGCAAGCACGGCAGTCCTGTTTGGCGGAAATTATTCGGCGTTTCCCATGTTTCCGGGGTAGTAGGGAAGGGAAAAAGCCTTTTCATTGTCCATCTGAAGATAATCGAAGGCCAAGCCCGCCGTATTGCCAATCAATTTCAGGCACATTTTCCGGCGGTCCTTTGAGTGCCAGTCATCATACTTGCCGCAAATGTCCCGGCAGAGGACGCCGCCGTTTGCTTTCTGAAAATCATGAACCAGGTGGTTGTAGCGGCGATAGTACTTTTCGGCGATTTCATGGCCGCGAACCTCAGGGGCCACCGACCAGGGATCAGGGCGTCCATAGACGGCCCCGTTGGCCATGACCGCCGCAGAAAGGGCGCCGCAGGTGAAGCCGGATAGCCCGATGCCTCCGCCGAAGCCGATGGCCATCGCTCTCGTTTCCGGGGCAGCCTCCAGCTCGCCAGCCCGAAGGAGCGCGTCGTAGACGCATTCCGCACAGTTGAGCCCGCTCTTAAAATTCTCAAGGGCCAGGGATATCACCTTTTCCCGGCGCTCTTGAAGGTCGGCAGTATTATTTTCCATGAAGATACCTCCTTTTTATTTGTAGTACGATACCCTCTAGGGATTCCTATTATAATTATTATAATGCCTGGGCTCAGTATCTGGCAACGAATTTTTGTGGAATGAAGATTTTACGAAGGGCAGGAAAGAGAATTTCCAAAATTGTTTTGCATTTTTGCCGGGACTGCGTTATAATGTGCAAGATAGTGATTTGTACGGCAGACATTACAAAACCGCCGGACAGATGGGTTGGCTCGAAATATGCACCCTTCCTGCCAGGTGGAACGGAATCATGATTCACCCGTAAGGGCGCTGTTTTTGTGTTCAATTTCGGCGGTTTTTAGGGGGATTGTTTTCCTTTGTCTCGGCAATCATTACATAAAATGGAGGTGTAATTTTGGCAAAAAAATCAAAACTACAAATAATTCCCCTTGGCGGTCTGGGGGAAATCGGTAAAAACATGACCGTCATCCGCTACGATGATGAAATGATTCTCATCGATGCCGGGCTTATGTTCCCGGATGAGGATATGCTGGGCATCGATCTGGTGATTCCGGATATTACCTATTTGCTGGAAAATCAGGACAAGCTGCGGGCGATTTTCCTGACCCATGGTCATGAGGACCACATCGGGGCCTTGCCCTATGTATTGAAGCACCTGAACGTGCCCGTGTACGGGACCCGCCTGACCCTGGGCATTTTGGAAGGACGGCTGAAGGAAAACGGCGTAAACAGCAGCGGATTGAAGGCGATATCAGCCGGGGAAAGCGTAAACGCCGGCTGCTTTAACGTGGGATTTATCCGGGTAAATCACAGCATCCCCGATGCGGTAGGCTTCGCTATCAGGACGCCAATGGGGATGATCGTCCATACCGGGGACTTCAAGCTGGACTATACCCCTATCGACGGCAGCATGACTGATTTCCGCCGGTTCACGGAGCTGGGTAATAAGGGCGTCCTGGTGATGATGGCAGACAGTACCAATGCGGAGCGCAATGGTCATACCCCCAGTGAGAAAACGGTGGGAGCCGCCTTTGAAAGGGCCTTTCGCACTGCCCGCAAGCGGATAATCGTCGCTACCTTCTCCTCGAATGTTCACCGGATCCAGCAGGTTATCGATACCGCGGTAGAATATAAGCGCAAGGTAGCGATTTTGGGGCGCAGCATGGTAAATGTTGTCAGCATCTCTTTGGAGCTTGGTTATATCGATGCCCCGGAGGGAACGATCATCGACATTGATGAAATAAACCGCTATACCCCTGAGCAGCTGGTCATCGTTACCACCGGAAGTCAGGGAGAGCCTATGTCGGCCCTGACCCGTATGGCCAACAGCGATCACCGTAAGGTGGCTATCGAGCCGGGCGATACAATCGTCATCTCCGCCAGCCCCATTCCCGGTAATGAAAAGCTGGTGTCCCGCACCATTGACAACCTGATGAAGCTGGGCGCGAATGTCATCTATGGCAAGAACGAGGGAGTCCACGTATCGGGCCATGCCAGCCAGGAGGAGCTGAAGCTCATGCACAACCTGGTGCGGCCGAAGTATTTTATCCCGGTTCACGGCGAGTACCGCCATCTGGTGACCCATGCCAGGCTGGCCCAGTCCCTGGGAATGCCCAAAGAAAATATCTTCATCGGTGAGAACGGGCAAATAATCGAGTTTACGGCGGAGGGAGCGGGCTTCGGCGGGAAGGTCACTGCCGGCCGGGTCCTCATTGACGGCCTTGGCGTAGGTGATGTGGGAAATATTGTCCTCAGGGATCGCCGTCAGCTTTCCCAGGATGGAATCATCATCGTGGTGATAACCATGAATGGTGAGACAGGGGAGATTCTGGCGGGGCCCGATATTGTCTCCAGAGGCTTTGTGTATGTGCGGGAGTCTGAGGAGCTGATGGAAGAGGCGACGATCAGGGTGGAGAGCGCCCTTGACCGCTGTCTCTATGGCAATGGCCGAAATGTGGAGTGGTCGGCCATCAAGAGCGGCGTCCGCGATGCTCTCAGCCGCTATCTGTATGAGAAAACCCGCCGCCGCCCCATGATATTGCCGATAATCATGGAGGTTTGATTTGTTTGGAAAAGATAAAGAGCTGTGAAATTTTCACAGCTCTTTATCTTTTGTAGTCAGGAGATCCAGTGAGTGGTTGAATTGGTGAAAGGAATCGGAGAGCAGCTGCTGGTGCTCCGGCTTGAGGCGGTCCAGCTCCTGTAAAAACCAGGTATACATACCGGATAAATAGTCTTTAATTACGGCTATGCCTTTTTCCGTCAGCTTTATCTCACTGTAGCGGCGGTCGCTGTCCTTTGGCGTGCGGCTGATACAGCCGGCGGTCTCCAGACGGCTGATAATCACGGTCATTTGCTGTTTCTTTATCTGCAGGCTCTCGGAAAGTTCGTGAATAGTCATGGGGTCTGGTTCACTGAACAGATCCATGAGAATGACAAACTGATTCAGCGGCAGAGGCAGCTTTTGTTTGCGGAGAACGTTGTTGTGGATACTCCAGACGGACGTCATGAATTCCCTGGCAATATCCTCCCGATTTGTCTGTCCCATGCTGTACCCTCCGTTAAAATTCATCTTTTTTTCATTGTACACTATTCGCCCTGTATAGTAAATACATATTTACCATTACATGAAAGGATGGGAGAGGAAAACCGTTAAATGCTAATAGGGGGGAAAATGCCTTGCATTTTCTTGAACAATGGCATTATAATGATTAAGTTAAGGTTTTTTTTTAGTAAATGATAAGGATAGAAAACGTGGCTTTTATTGAAATAGAGAATCTTGTTCATCGCTATGAGGGAAGAGACGAGTCAGAGCCTCCAGCGCTGAAGGGAGTAAATATCTCCGTCGAAGAGGGAGAGTTTTTGGCCATCGTGGGCACTAATGGCAGCGGCAAGTCCACGCTGGCCAAGCATCTCAATGCCATATTGCTGCCCACTGCGGGCAGAGTAACCGTTGACGGCCGGAACACGGCCGATCCGGCTGAGCTTTGGGAGATAAGAAAGACCGTGGGCATGGTCTTTCAAAACCCCGATAATCAGATAATCGCTGCTATCGTTGAGGATGATGTGGCTTTCGGCCCGGAAAACCTGGGGGTTCCTCCGGAGGAGATCCGGCAGCGGGTAAAGGATGCCCTGGCCAGTGTCCGCATGGAGAAATATCGGGATTTCGCGCCCCATCTTCTTTCCGGCGGCCAGAAGCAGCGCATTGCCATTGCCGGAGCCCTGGCCATGCAGACCCGCTGTCTCGTGCTGGATGAACCTACCTCCATGCTTGACCCGGTGGGGCGCCGCAGCCTCATGGAAACGGTGAAGCGCCTCCATCGGGAACAGGGGATAACCGTAATCCTCATTACCCACTTCATGGAAGAAGCCATCGGGGCAGATCGGGTAATCGTCCTCAGTAAGGGACAGGCCGTTATGGAGGGAACGCCCCGGGAGGTTTACTGCCGGGAACAGGAAATGAAATCACTGGGGCTTGAGGTGCCATTGGCGGCGGAAGTGGCTGCCCGCCTGAGAAGGAATGGACTGAAGTTTCCGGAGGATATAATGACCGATGAGGAGTTGGCCGTCGCGCTATGTCAATAGAAATTAAGAATGTAAGCTACACCTACATGCCCGGAACACCCTTCGAGAGCAAGGCGCTGGATGATGTGAGCCTGACGGTGGAGGAGGGTTCCTTCGTCGCCATTGCCGGTCACACCGGCAGCGGCAAGTCCACCATGCTCCAGCATATGAACGGGCTGCTTCAGCCTACCTCCGGAGAGATAGTGATCGACGGGCAGGCCCTTTTCGGTAAGGGCAAGGAGGTAAAATCCGCCCGGGACAAGGTGGGGATGGTGTTTCAGTATCCGGAGCATCAGCTTTTCGAGGAAACGGTAGAGGCCGATATCGCCTTTGGGCCCAAAAACCGGGGCCTTTCGGAAAAGGAGGTCGCCGCCAGAGTAAAAATGGCCATGGAGTTTGTGGGCGTTGATTACGAGGCATACCGTCAGAAAAGTCCTTTTGGCCTCTCCGGCGGCGAGATGCGGCGGGTAGCAATTGCCGGAGTCGTTGCCCTTTCCCCTAAATACCTGGTATTGGATGAACCGACGGCCGGCCTCAATCCCCAGGGCCGGGACGAGCTTTTGGAAAAGATCCGGGAGCTTCACGAAAAGCGGCACATGACCATTGTGTTTGTTTCCCATGATATGGATGCCATCGCCCGCTATGCGGAAAGGATTATCGTCCTGTCCGGGGGCAGGTTGGTGTTGGATGCCGCTCCCTACGAGGCCTATTCCAACAAGGAGACGATAGAGTCGGCGGGACTGCTTTTACCACGACTGACCACCCTGCTGCGGACGGTGGAGGCTCATGGGCTAAAGCTTAATCTGAAGCCGAAGGATATGCTTACCGTGGAGGGGGCTGTCCGGGCCATTATGGCGGCAAAAAGGCCAGCGCCAAAGGCAAAGAATAACCAGAGGGGGGGCAAAGGCTGATGATTTCGGATATTACGATTGGTCAGTTTTTCCCTGGCCAGTCGGTGCTTCACCGGATGGATCCCCGGGTAAAAATCGTTCTGATGTTTTTCTTCCTGGTGTCTCTTTTTCTTATTGACGGACCGGTTCCCTACGGGGCGCTGACTTTGCTGACCATTATTCTTGGCGCCTTATCAGGGATACCGGCCAAAATCATCATCAGGTCGGTAAAACCCCTCTGGTGGATACTTTTGTTTACCTTTCTAATTCATTTTGCCTCAATGCCCGGCCGGGTGGTGGCTCAGGTGTGGATCTTCCAATTTACTGAGGAAGGTTTTTGGCGGGGCTTTTTCATCTCTTTGCGGCTGGTGCTGCTCATCGTCCTTTCCTCTTACCTTACGCTGACCACCTCGCCGCTGATGCTGACGGATGCCCTGGAAAGACTGCTCAAGCCGTTGAAATGTATAGGCGTCCCCGCCCATGAGCTGGCTATGATGATGACCATTGCCCTGCGGTTTGTTCCCACCCTTCTCCAGGAGACGGACAAAATTATGAAGGCTCAGCAGTCAAGGGGCGTGGATTTTTCCTCGGGGAATATGCTCACTCAGCTGAGAAATATAATTCCTATACTCATACCGCTGTTTATCTCGGCGTTCCGCCGGGCGGACGAGCTTGCCATGGCCATGGAGGCCCGCTGCTATCACGGGGGCGAGGGGCGCACCAGAATGAAAGCCCTGGCGGTCAGCGGCGTTGATTATGGCGCGGTTGCCCTTTCGGTAATATTTTTGGGAGCGGTGATGGGAGCCAGCTTCTTTTTGAAGCAGTCATGAAGCGGGAGCATAAGGTCATGATGAAGGCTCGGAGCCGCAATATATGGCTCAGGGTGGCCTACGACGGAACCGATTATCACGGCTTTCAACGGCAGATGCCGCCGGTAACGGCGATTCAGAATGTCTTGGAGGAGGCTCTGGAAAGAGTCTGCGGCGAGCTGATCGAGCTTACCGCCTCCGGCCGTACCGACGCAGGCGTCCATGCCCGGGGTCAGATCGTAAATTTCTTTACCAGCAGCGCGATTCCTGTGGACAGACTGCCGGCGGTGGTAAATAATTTCCTCCCCGGCAGTATTGCAGTGACCGGGGCTGGGGAGGGGGATGAATATTTTTCGGCGCTCCATAGCCCCCATGATAAGACTTACTCCTATTGGATCAGGGAGATGGAAGATTTTTTCGATCCATTTCTGGCCCGCTACAGCTGGCAGGTGAAGGAAAGGCTTGATGTTGTCCCTATGCAGCAGGCGGCGGATCTGCTCGTGGGGGAACAGGACTTTTCCGCCTTTCGGTCAGCGGGCTCCAATGAGCAGGGTGATCCGGTGAAGAATATATACGAAGCGCGGCTGACCCGTCAGGGCAGGGATATAAGGTTTTTTATATCCGCCAACGGCTTTCTCTATCACATGGTGAGAAATATTGTGGGGACCCTGGCAAAGGTAGGAACGGGAAAAATGACGGTAGAGGAATTTGCCGCGGCAATCGAGGGGAAAAATCGAAGCTTGCTGCCAACCATGGCCCCGGCTAATGGTCTCTGCTTGGAAAGCGTATTCTACCCCGGCTATCCGGAGATAAAAGCCGACTCTAATCGATCTCATTAAATTTAAGATGATAAAAGGGAGAAATTCGGGTGAATTGGGCATTTATTGCAAAGTATCTGCCGGTGTATGAGGAGGCGGCCTGGCTTACGGTAAAAACCGGTACAGCCGGAATCCTCCTGTCAGTGATTATCGGCATTATTTGCGCGGCGGTACTCTATTACCGGGTGCCAATACTGCGCTGTCTGGTAAGCGCGTATGTAGAGATCAGCCGCAATACGCCGCTGTTGGTACAGCTTTTCTTTATTTACTACGGCATTCCGAAGGTTACCGGCATCAAGACAGATGCTTTCGTCTGCGGTATCGCAGGGCTGGCTTTCCTGGGGGGCAGCTATATGTGCGAAACCTTCCGCAGCGGCATTGAGGCCGTAGAACCAATTCAGGAGGAAAGCGCCAAGGCCCTGGGCCTGAACAGATTTCAGATCATGCGCTATGTCCTTTTACCCCAGGCTTTCTCCATCAGCTTCCCGGGGGTGGTGGCAAACGTCATCTTCCTCATGAAGGAAACCAGCGTATTTTCCGCCATCAGCCTGATGGACTTGATGTTTACCGCCAAGGATCTTATCGGCGTATTCTATAAGACGAAGGAGTCCCTGTTCCTGCTGGTGGTTTTCTACCTGATAATCCTTTTGCCGATTTCCCTTTTGGGCAGCTTCCTTGAAAGGAGGCTGCGCCATGGCTGATTTTGATCTGGCCTCTATCGGGCTGGACGTGCTGTTCAAAGGGAAAAACTTTGCCCGCCTGATGGGCGGCTTGGGCGTGGCCCTGAAGATAAGCCTGCTGGCGGTGGCCGTCAGCATTCCCTCAGGCATATTGCTGGGGATGCTTATGACTTGGGAAAACAAGGTATTAAGATTCCTGCTGCGGGCCTATTTGGAATTCATCAGGATAATGCCCCAGCTGGTTCTGCTGTTCATTGTTTTCTTCGGGTCCACGAAGATAATGAAGCTTCACGTCAGCGGTGAAATGGCCTCCATTATCGTCTTTTCCCTGTGGGGGACGGCCGAAATGGCTGACCTGGTGAGAGGCGCCCTTGCCTCCATCCCGAAGCACCAGTACGAGAGCGCGGCGGCCCTTGGGCTCACCAGAACGCAGACGTTTATCCATGTCATTCTGCCCCAGACCGTCCGGCGGCTGCTGCCCATATCCATCAATCTGATTACCCGCATGGTGAAGACCACCAGCCTTGTGTTGATGATCGGCGTAGTGGAGGTTCTGAAGGTAGCCCAGCAGATAATCGAGGCAAACCGGGCTACGAGCCCCAATGCGGCCTTTGGTCTTTACCTGGTAATATTTATTTTATATTTTCTGGCCTGCTGGCCTATCAGCCTGCTGGCAAAATATCTTGAAAGGAAATGGAAGGTGTAACGATGGCAGAACCGTTGCTCTTTGTAGAACATCTCCTTAAACAATACGGCGACAAGGTAATTCTAAAGGATATCAGCCTCACCGTAAACAAGGGGGAGGTGGTGGTAATAGTCGGCAGCTCCGGCTGCGGAAAGAGTACCCTTCTCCGCTGCCTGAACGCCCTGGAGCCAATTCAGGGGGGCATAGTCCGTCTGGGAGATGAGTCCATTACCCATGACAGCAAAAATCTGACGGAAATCCGGCAGAAAATCGGCATGGTATTTCAAAGCTACGACCTGTTTCCGCACCTTACCGTGCTGGGCAATATTCTGCTGGCTCCCACGAAGGTACAGGGCAGGGATAAGGCAGAGGCAGCCCGGGAGGCGATGGCTCTTTTAGAGCGGGTGGGGCTGAAGGACAGGGCGGAGAGCTATCCGGCTGAATTGTCCGGCGGACAGAAGCAGCGGGTGGCTATCGTGCGGGCCCTGGCCATGCATCCGGAAGTCATGCTCTTCGACGAGGTAACGGCGGCCCTTGACCCGGAAATGGTGCGGGAGGTGCAGGATGTCATGCTCGACCTGGCAGACGAGGGCAAGACCATGCTCATCGTCACCCACGAAATGCAGTTTGCCCGGGCGGTGGCGGACAGGATACTGCTTATCGACGGCGGGCAGATCGTCGAGGATGATGATCCAGAGGTGTTCTTTACCGCCCCTAAAACCGACAAGGCAAAGCAGTTCCTGAATCTCTTCGAGTACCACCGTTCAAAGCGAAATAAATGACAAAACAAAAAAGGTGCAGTGAAAATGAGCGCTAATTTTCACTGCACCTTTTTTGGGTGACAATGGAGTCCCTCAGGAAATGATACAGCAATTTCTATGGATTGGCATTCAACGGTCAAAGACCGTTATAACGTCAGGGAATCGGAACTTGGTCAGCCAGAGCAGACAGCCCCATATTCCGTAAAGTGGTTCTGACCGCATACAGCAGGGAGAGGGCAGGAACCTTTTCGATCCGGAGGCGGAAATGCTCAGTCTCGTTTTCCAGATCGCCGAAGACGGGGATGCGCTGAAGGCTCAGTAAATCATCCCCCGGCCTGACCGGGCCGTAATCTACCGTGAAGGCAGCATCATAGCCGGCTTCCTTCACCAGCTGTTTTACGGTATCGTCGTAGTAACCGCAGGGATAGGCAAGGGCCCGGGCGTTCTTACCGAACTGCCAGCGGAACACCGCCTGGCTTGTTTCCAGCTGGAACCTGGCGTCCTGTGGATCATCCTCTGACAGCTTTGAATGGCTGAGGGTGTGGCTGCCGAAGGAGATTCCCTGCTTTTCCATCTCATGAACCTGTGGCCAGGTGAGATAATTTTTCTGGGTGCCGATATAGTCGGTGATGATGAAGATGAGGGCGGGCATATTCCGCTCCTTCAGCAGGGGAAAGGCTTCGGTATAATTGTCCCGATACCCGTCGTCAAAGGTTATGAGAACGGGCTTGTCCGGCAGGGGAGCACCATCCCGCTGATGGCTGATGAATTGGTCAAGGGAAATGACGTGGTAGCCGTTGGCCGTGAGATAATCGAGCTCATCGGCAAATATTCCGGGACGGACGGTCAGGGAATTTTTATCCCGGTTATTTATCTGATGGTAATTCAGAACCAGTACTTCATCGGAGGGGGTAACCTGAACATTGAACAGGTAATAAAGCCCGCCCATGATCAGCAGGCAGATGGCAGCAAGTCCCCGGATAAGAGACGGGACTTTTTTCAAGCTATTCACACCCTTGTTTGCTATTTGTATTCTCACAAAAGGAGACAAAAATTCCTCCTGCTCGAATAAGGTAAGAGTATTTGACCGTCGGCATTATAATTCAGCTGTTGAAAAGTGTCAAGGACAAGGAACACCCTATGCAGAACCACTGATTTGTGGTAGTATTAAACGATAAAATTTTTCAAAATGATACAGAGGTCGTATTTTGGAAGGAGATTCGCAGTGGATAGAAACGATAACTGCTGGTGCGGCAGCAGGAAGAAATACAAGAACTGCCATTTGAAATTTGATGAAAAAATCAAGGGGATGAAGTACAGCTGGCTGCTGGGCCAGACAAAGCCGCCCCGCCACATCATAAACAATGAAAAGGACATAGAGGGCATCCGGGCCAGCGCCGTTATCAACAACGGCTGTCTTGATATGGTAAGTGAAATGGTAAAAGCCGGGGTCGACACGGAGACTCTGGATCAGGCCTGCTATGATTACATCGTTTCCCGGGGCGGTATCCCCGCCTGCCTGAACTATCAGGGCTACCCTAAAAGCGTTTGTATTTCCCTGAACAATGTAGTCTGTCACGGAATCCCTTCAAAGAGCACTATCCTCAAAGAGGGGGATATTCTTAACATTGATATCACCACTATCCTGGACGGATATTACGCCGACGCTTCCCGGATGTTTATGGTTGGCAGGGTGAGTCCCGAAGCGGAGAAGCTGGTACGGGTGACGAGGGAATGTATGGAGCTGGGGATCGCCGCCGCAAAGCCCTGGCATTTTCTCGGGGATGTGAATGCCGCCTGCGGAAATCACGCTATGGCCAATGGTTTCAGCGTTGTTACGGCCCTGGGCGGCCATGGGGTAGGCAAGCATTTCCACATGGAGCCCTACGTGGCCCACATCGGCGAGCCAAATACCGGGATGCTCATGGTACCGGGGATGGTATTTACCGTGGAGCCGATGATTTCGGCCGGCCGGCCGGAGGTTGATGAGGACAGAAAGGACGGCTGGACGGTCACCACCAAGGACGGCTCCCTGTCTGCCCAGTGGGAAAAGACGATACTTATTACGGAGTCGGGAGCGGAGGTGCTTGCCTGGTGAGTAAGAACTTTTCTGAGCTTGGGGTAAATGAAGCGGGGCTGACGGCCCTGAAAAAATCGGGAATCGTGAAGGCTACCCCGGTACAGGAGGCGGCTCTGCCGGTGGTGCGCGGCGGACGGGACGCTATTGTAAAGGCCCCTACCGGTACCGGTAAGACAATTGCTTTCCTGCTCCCGCTTATGGAGCGGATGAAGTCAGAGGTTGACGTCATCCAGACGCTCGTTGTCACTCCCACCAGAGAGCTGACTGTTCAGATCGCCCGGGTGGCTCGCCAGCTGGGGGAAGCCTATGGTATACGATCCCTTGCCCTTTACGGCGGGCAGGATATTCAGCGCCAGAAGGCTAAGCTGGAACGGCTGCCCCAGCTGATCATCGGAACCCCCGGCCGTTTGCTTGACCATTGGCGCCACGGCAGGCTGAACCTCGCTACCGCCAACAAGGTGGTACTGGATGAAGCGGACGAAATGCTGAAACGGGGCTTTATCGAGGATGTGGAAAAGCTTTTGCGGGA
>CAJTSO010000001.1:96139-101509 GCA_910579115.1 uncultured Selenomonadaceae bacterium | reverse complement strand
TGCTGCTGTTTTCTGCCACCATCCCCGAGGGACTCAGGGTCATTACCCGCCGCTTTATGAATGAACCGGCGGAGATCACCATCGAAGCGGAAAACGTGACATTGGACACCATTCATCAGGTGGTGTACAGGACGGCGGAAGAAGCAAAGCTGGATAAGCTTTGCAGCTATATCAATGAAAAATGCCCCTACCTGATGATGGTATTCTGCTCCACCCGGGAGCGGGTCATCAAGCTCACGATGGAGCTGGCGGCCAGGGGCTATTTGGTGGACGAGTTTCACGGGGAGCTCACTCAGACCCAGCGGACGCTGGTAATGAAGCGGTTCCGGGAGGCGAAGCTGCAAATCATCGTCACCACCGATATTGCGGCCCGGGGGCTCGATATCGAGGGGGTAACCCATGTAGTGAACTACGATATTCCCCGGACGGTTACCGACTACATCCACCGAATCGGGCGCACCGGTCGGGCCGGCCGGGAGGGTGAGGCCGTCACCTTCGTCAGCGACAGACAGCAGGAACAGCTTCGCCGCATCGAGGCGGGGATAAAGGCGCACATTCGCCGGGAGTCGTTGAAGAAACGCCCTGAAAAGCCAAAGAAAGAAGTTTCGTTCAAGGAGCAGGACGGGGCGGAAAGCCGCCGGAACAAATCGGCCGGGCCGGAAAAACGGCGGAAACCCCTCACCCGGGCAAAGGCAAAAGCCGCCGCCCACAGCGGCCGGGACAACCGCAGCAGCCGGAGCAAAAAGACAAGGCCCGGGGCAAAGGCCGCCGAAATCGGCGCGCCGATAAAAAAGCGGAATAAGCGGCGGTAAACGAGACTGACCGTCGGCAGCACATCAGTATGACCGTAATTTTTGGGAGAAACCCGGCGGAGGGAGAAAAATATGTTTGCAAGAACATACGGAGCAACCACCCAGGGGATCGATGGCTTCATCATTGACGTTGAGGTGGATGTTTCAGCCGGACTGCCCGGTACGGATATCGTGGGAATGCCGGATACCGCAGTGCGGGAATCAAAGGAAAGGGTCCGCACGGCCATAAAAAATTCCGGGATCCGCTACGCTCCCCAGCGGCATACCATCAACCTTGCCCCGGCGGACATCAAGAAGGACAGCTCAGGGCTGGATCTGCCCATGGCTCTGGGACTCCTCATCGCCCACGGAATAATCAGCCAGGAGAGCGTCCAGGGGGCGATATTTGCCGCCGAGCTGTCCCTGGAGGGGGAACTGCGGGGAATACATGGCATTCTGCCCATGACCATAAAAGCTCGGGAAAGAGGATTTCGGAAAATTTTCCTGTCTCCGGAAAATGCCAATGAGGCGCTGCTGGTGGAAGGAATAGAGGTCTACGCCGTACGAAAGCTCAGCGAAATCGTAGACGGCCTGAAGGGAGCGGTGAAGCTTGCGCCTGCGTCTCCCTCTGATAGTGATGATGGCGGGGCTCTGGACGAGGATGATTTTTCCGACGTTCAGGGACAGTTTCAGGCAAAGCGGGCCATGGAAATTGCGGCGGCCGGCGGTCACAATCTGCTGATGGCGGGCTCCCCCGGCTCCGGTAAAACCATGCTGGCCCGGCGGTTTTCTTCCATACTTCCGGCCATGACCAGAGCCGAGGCCCTGGAGGTCACAAAAATCTACAGCATCGCCGGACTCCTTGAAGGGGGCAGGGGACTGATAAGGCAGCGTCCCTTCCGCAGTCCCCATCACACCACCTCGGCTACGGCCATCATCGGCGGCGGCAGCTTTCCCCGTCCGGGAGAAGTCACCTTGAGCCATCACGGGGTGCTGTTTCTCGACGAGCTGCCGGAATTTTCCAAGCAGACACTTGAAGTGCTTCGCCAGCCTATTGAGGACGGCCGGGTAACGGTGTCAAGGGTCCATGCCTCCCTTACCTTTCCCTCGCAATTTATTCTGATAGCGGCCATGAATCCCTGCCCCTGCGGCTGGCAGGGAGACAGCAGTCACAGCTGCAATTGTCTGCCCAATGAGATAAAGCGGTACACCCGAAAGATTTCCGGGCCCCTCTTGGACCGCATCGATATTCATATCAGAGTGCCCAGGGTCGAGTACAGGGAGCTTACCGCCGAGGCGCAGGGAGAGTCCTCCGCCATTATCAGAAAGCGGGTGACAGCGGCCAGAAAGCGGCAGCTGGACCGCTTTTCAGCCCTGGGAAGCGGCATCTTCTGCAATGGCCAAATGAACCACGCGCTGCTCAAAAAAACCTGCAAGCTTACTCCCGCCGCCCAGAACCTTTTGGGAAATTTCTTTACGGCAAAACACCTTTCCGCCCGTTCCTACGACAGAATTATCAAGGTGGGCAGGACAATCGCCGATCTGGCCGGGGAGAACAATATAACCGAGCGGCATATTGCCGAGGCGATCCAGCTTAGAAACGATATGGGCCTTGACGGAGATTGTTGATGGATGAAAAAGGCGCCGCCTGACTGCTCAGGCGTCGCTGTTCCCGGCCGATCGGCGTAGATTTCTTTGCAATTTTCTGGAGGATTGTATTATAATCACAGGTGATCGAGTGGAGAAGAAATCTGCCGGAGCAGATATGTTTAAGGATGTCATTAAATTTGAAAAAGGGTGCGGTTTGATGAAATTGAAAAACGTTATGCTCAGCGCGCTGTTGACGGCGGCAGGGTGCGTTCTGACGGGCGCCTTGTGGCCAGCGGGAATGGTATCCTGCTGCGAGGCCCAGAAGCTGAAAGAGGAACGGCATGACAGCTTTTACTGGCTGGGTGAAATCAACAAGGCTTCCCTTGTTATAAATTCCCGGCAGGGATTGCTGACGCAGGATGAGGCCGTCTTTTTTGCCCGAGGGCTGGAGAGGGTGCTGGCAAAGGGGAGAATGGGCGGGGAGAGACCGGGACTGGTCATTACCTTTGAGCCGCTTTTGATTGCCGAGGCTGGTGAGGAAGTAACCAAGGTTCATGCAGGCCGTTCCAGTCAGGATATGCTGATGACCTGCCGGCTGATGAAAAGCCGTGAGCAGCTGCTTGAGCTGGCCGATGCGCTGAATGGGCTTTCTGCCCGGTTGCTGGCCATGGCCGAGGAGCAGCGGGAGGCCGTTGTACCCAGCTATACAAATGGCGTAGCCGCCCAGCCGGAGAGCTATGGGCACTATCTGCTGGCCTATGCGGATGCTTTTGCCCGGGACGCGGAGCGCCTGCAGCAGTATTATGCCCGGCTGAACCGCTCGCCGATGGGAACCACGGTGCTGAATGGCTCCGGCTGGCCTCTGGATAGAGAAGCTATGGCAGAATATCTGGGCTTTGATGGTATCGCCTATAATGCCTACGACGCAGTTCAGGTTTACTCGCTGGAGGCAGCGGTGGAGGCTGGCAGCGTTATCAATCCCCTGGCAATTCACGTGGGAAGCTTCATTGAGGACGTAATGCAGCAGTATGCTCAGCCAAGACCATGGCTGTTGCTGGAGGAAGGCGGAGCCAATACCTATGTCTCCAGCGCCATGCCGCAGAAGCGAAACCCCGGTATTTTGAACAGAGTGAGAACAAATGCGTCTACGCTGCTGGGGGATGTGGTGGGAGCCGCCTTCAGGGCTCATAACATTCCGCCGGGAATGGCTGATGCCCGCAACAGCGCCCAGGATCGCCTGCTTGCCGGCGGCATTAAGTTGGTAGAGGATTTTACTCATATTCTGCAGGCGCTGAAGCTGAACAGGGAGCGGGCGCTGGAGGAGCTGAACCTGGATTGGACCGCTACCCAGGAGATAGCGGATATCCTGATGCGGGATTATGGGGTGCCCTTCCGGGTGGGACACCACTTTGCTTCGGAAATCGTCAGCTATGCCCGGCCCAGAGGGCTGACGCCCCTTACGCTGACCTATGCCGAGGCGCGGGAGGTTTATCGCCGGGCCGTAGAGGGACACCCCGGAGCGCCGGGGGAATTGCCGTTGAGCGAGGCACAGTGGCATTCGGCGCTGGAGCCTGCCGGTATTGTGCAGGGTCGGGCGACGCTGGGCGGGCCGCAGCCGTCAGAAATAAGCAAAATGCTGGCGGCAGGCCGGAAAAGGCTGGAGGAAAACCAGCGCTGGCTCCGGCGGCGTCAGGCACAGCTGCAGGCGGCTGACAGAAGATTGCAGTCGGATTTCCAACAGCTCAAGGCCGGACAATAAACGGAATCGACGGTATTGACGCAGAGCATGAGGTGAGATCATGGCAAAATGGGCCGTAATATATTCTTCAATTACCGGCAATACGGAAAAAGTGGCAAAGGCGGTGGCGGCAGCCCTGGAAAACGCCGACTGCTTTACGGTTGCCTCGGCGCCGGAAGACCTTTCCCCGTATGAGGGCATCGCTCTGGGCTACTGGCTTTGGCGGGGCGGCCCTGATAAGGAAATGCAGGAGCTGATGGGCCGCCTTGAGAACCGGCGGGTCTTTCTCTTTGCCACCCATGCCACCCAAAATGGCAGCGAACACGCGGTGACTGCCCTGGCAAGAGGGGCGGCGGCGCTGGGGCGGGGCTGTACGATTCTCACTACCTTTGACTGTCAGGGGGAGCTTGCCCCGCAGCTGGTAGAGAAGCGCCGCCGGATGCCGGCAGAAGATCCCCACGCCAACACAGGCGGCTGGAAAACAGCCTTCGGCCATCCTGATGAGGGAGACCTGATAAGGGCGAAGGCCGCGGCAGATAACGCCATGCGCAAGCTGGCTTTCTTCTTGAAGAAGGAAGCCGGGGAAAGGTAACGGGAATAAAAAGGGAATATCATGTCGGAAAAGAACGCTTCCTCAAAGGAAATCGTAATTGTCGATGCCGAGTGGTCGGAGACGGATAACAGCGACCGGGTCCGGGTGATGAGCGGCAGCGAGCGGTACAGCTACGACGGCGAGACCATAAACCAACAGGGAGAAAGAGTCGGGCAGGAAGATTCGGGCGACTCATTCCGGCCCCATGTCTATGTGGTAAAGAGCAGCTCAAGCCCGCTGACAAAGCTGGCGGTAATTCTGGCTGCGGTGGCCCTTCTCTGGTTCATCGTCTTTGTGGCCCTGCCACTGGGCATTGTATTCGTGGCGATAGGGGCAGCTGTCTGGTACCTTCGCAGCTGGTGGCAGAAGTATATGTGAATATGGCGATGTTCAACCTGTCGACAAACAATGCAGATCACCCTCACCTGTGGTATAATAGTCACAGATAAGGGTGATTTGCATTGTTTGTTGACAGACCTTGGTTTTAAATTTTGTTCAATTTGTTATTCGTAAAATTTCCATTCCTTTCCATTATCGTTTACAATTTAAAATTGTAAACGATAATGGAAAGGAATGGAAAGGAATGGAAAGGAATGGAAAGGAATGGAAAGGAATGGAAAGGAATGGAAAGGAATGGAAAGGAATGGAAAGGAATGGAA
>CAJTSO010000001.1:72576-96042 GCA_910579115.1 uncultured Selenomonadaceae bacterium | reverse complement strand
GAATGGAAAGGAATGGAAAGGAATGGAAAGGAATGGAAAGGAATGGAAAGGAATGGTCAACCTGTTGTTGATAAATTAGACAGGGGGATATTATTTTTTTTGTGTGTGGATGCTTTGTGCAACACCGTGTCAGTGGCAGGGGCTAATGCAGGATTAGCCGGAGCGTTGTTGTTTTTTCTTATAAGATTATATAAAAAAAATTACGATATTATCGAGCGATGGAAGTCTGTGGATTGTATCGTTTTAACAGGGGCAGCCTGCTATTTGTGCGCAACGTATATTTCCGGGTTATTCGCTATTGACCATGCGAGCAGCCTTTCGGAAATAATGCATGACTTTGTTTTCAAACCATTAGCCTTGGTGATGATCGTTTCTGTAGTCAGGGATAGGAAGAGCGTTATCCTGCTGGCTGCGAGCCTTTTGGCGGGAGTAGTAATCAATGGCTTGTATGCAATGGTTCAGCTTGTGGATTATAGTGTTCTGCATGAAGGACAAGATGGACTTGCTAGGCGCTTTAGCGGCAAGGTTCATCCCGTGCATTTTGCCGGCATCCTGGGGATAACAGTTCCTGCTTTATGGGCGCTGTTAGTAAACCGTCACGACGGGAAAATAAAGAGGCTGTGGGCGGTAATGGTCATGCTGCTCATTTTCCTGGCGGTGAATGGAACAAGAGGGGCGTGGATATCTATACTGCTGGCGTGTATAACAGTGGTATTCATGTCTGATATTGGCAAGAAAAAAATGTATATGCTTATGTTAGCTATAGTTTTCGGAATTGGCGGTGTAGTTATAACCGTTCCGCAGCTGCGGGACAGAGCGCAGTCGGTAGCGAATTTAAGCGATATCTCTATACTGACCCGGCTTCAGATGTGGAGAAGCGCCGCAAATATGTTTCTGGATTACCCGGTGACAGGGGTTGGCGTAGGGTGTTATCCAAAGGCTTATAAAGAAAAATATATTCTCCCTGATATTGATGCACGGGAGAAGGATAATATTGGACATGCGCACAGTAATTTTTTTCAGATTTTGGCAGATCGGGGACTAATTGGCATTGCAGGATATTTTGCTTTTGTCATATCTGTGTTTTCGTGCTCGTATCGCGATTGGAAAAAGCACAGAATGCTGGCTGGACTGATGGTTTTTGCCGGGTGGTTAAGTTTTTTTGTACAGGGATTTTCAGAATACAGTATGGGCACCTTTGCCCCATCTAAATTTATGTGGACATCATTGGGAATATATATTTCCTATAGATATATCTGCCTTATGAGAGAAAGTCCGTCTAAAAAGGCAGATTATTAAAAGCGTCAATAAGTGTGCTGCCAGAGACAACTGCCTTTTCAGGCACAATAATGTAAAGAGTGTTTCTTTTATATTTTTGTTGTACAACGAGACCTATTATCTTATCAGGAATGAGGTAGCCTATGGCAAAGAATGATTCGTCAGCAAAATTGTGTGAACAAAGCTTGTCCCATATTGAAAAACGGTGGCAGGGATACCATTGGCTGCCTTTGGTATATATACTTGCAGATTACTTCTCTGTGGTAGCGGCGGAGTACGCCGCTCTTTGGCTCAGAAATTTTATTCTTCCTGTGGGGGCGCCGGTAATCGAAATTCCTGCGACTTATACGCTTGTTATCCTTCCGGCGGTATTTCTGGTTTCCCTCAGGCTTTCGGCCAGCTATAAGCGGGCCGTACCATTTTGGAAAATGGCACGCAGTGTATTTCAGGCGATTCTTTACGCTATCTTACTCATAACGCTGGTTTTGTACTTTGGTAAAAGTGGCAGCGATGTTTCGCGGCTGTATGTTGGACTGGTCTGGGTGTCGTCCTATTGCTTTATAATTGGTGTACGCTACATTTTAAAGCGTTTTCTGAACGGTGGGAATCTGTTGCAGATTCCAGTCATTTTTATGGGTGCGGGAAAGACAGCGAAGCTTGTGCTGAAAGGACTTACCAGTGATACTGGCTACGGCTATCATGTGGTGGGATTTATTGATGACAACCCTAAGGAAAAGGAACTGGTGAAGCAGTTTGGCCTTTTAGGAGGCTTTGCAGACACAGAGCGAATTATCAAAGAAACAGGAGTACAGCATATAATCATCACTGCACCGGGTCTGGATCCCAGCAAGCTGGTGGAGATAATAAACAGGATTCAACCGATAGTCAGGCATATTTCATTCGTACCGGATCTAATTGGTGCGCCCGTAGGTAACCTTGAGGTGGAAAGTCTTTTCAACGAAAAAATCATGGTGCTGAAGGTGCGCAATAATCTGGCTTACTTCTGGAACCGAGTGCTCAAGAGAGCATTTGATCTGGTGGTGAGTCTTGTTGGCACGGTGGCGATTATGCCGTTGCTGCTGCTGCTTGCGCTGCTGGTCTTCTTAGATGATCCTGGACCGGTGATATTTGCCCATCGGCGTATCGGACGGAGAGGAAAAAGCTTCCCCTGCTATAAGTTCCGAACCATGTGCGTAGATGCGGAAGAAAAATTAAAGCAATATCTGGCAGAAAACCCGGAGGCGCGGGCTGAGTGGGAAGAGAGCTACAAGTTGAAGGATGATCCACGTATCACCCGCATCGGCGGCTTCCTGCGGCGTACCAGCCTGGACGAGCTACCACAGCTCATCAACGTTATTAAAGGAGAGATGAGCCTGGTAGGTCCGCGTCCTATTGTTAGTGGGGAAATACCTAAGTACGGCGAATGCTTTCATGATTTCTGCCTGGTGCCGCCCGGGATAACCGGTATGTGGCAGGTGAATGGACGCAGCGATACAACCTATGAGGAACGAGTGTCGATGGACTCCTGGTATGTGAGGAACTGGTCCATTTGGATTGATATCATATATTTGGTGAAGACGATTATGGTGGTAATTAAAGGCAAAGGCGCCTATTGATAATCATAAGCGGGACGTTGGCAAGAAAATATAGTGCCTTATTTAATTTCCCCAAAAATAATCACAAATCTCCTTTACATTTTTTGACTGGCCGGGTTATAATTCGGATTGGAATGAAGCTTGGGGGTACTGTCTGAGAGACGGATAGTCGTCAGCCCTGTTAAAATAAGATTTTCGTAAAGAAGGAAGGTGGCAGTTGTGATAGGAACGCTTCTCCGCGAGACAAGAGAAACCAAGGGGGTTTCAATTGAGGCGGTTGAGGAGAGCACAAGTATTCGGCAGTTGTATCTTGAGGCGATTGAAAAAGAGGATTACGATAGGCTTCCGGGGATGGTGTATGCCCGGGGTTTTGTGCGGAATTATGCGGATTTTTTGGGATTGGACGGGGACGAAATAGCCGCTCGCTTTAAGGAGGAATATGAGCAAACGCCGGAAGAAGAGCCGGAGAATGCTGCGCCGGCACCCAAGGTAAAGCGCCAGCCGGTTGTATCCAGAAGGGAAACCAGCGGGGGCGCTTTCAGCTCCGGACAGGATTTTAAGGCCCGGACTCAGGGGACGAGCACCCTGACAAAGGTGATGACAGCAGCGGCTGTGGTGGTAGTGGCGTTTGTCGGAGGGATATATTATTATTTTGGCAATGATTCCAAGGAGGCAGATAAGGTCGTCAGCCAGCCTGTGCAAAAACAGGAGAATGCGGTCATTGATGTGGCAAATCCCACTGCTTCCGCCTCCGGGAAGGTTGACGGGGTCGAGGTAGTGGCTACCTTCAGCAATAATTGCTGGACTTGGGTCACCTCTGACGGCAAGGACGTTTTTGAGGGATTTGTTGAGAAGGGGCAGCGTCTTACCTGGAAGGGCAACAAGAATGTGAATGTTACTCTGGGCAATGCGGGAGCCGTGGAGATCGTCAGAAACGGACAATCTTTGGGCAAGGCCGGGAAGAACGGCGAGGTTGTGGAGATCCGCTATACAAAAGAAAAGGCCGAAAGAGTCAAATAATGCAGGAGATTTACAAAAAGAATAAGGCCGATGCGTTAAATCAGGATGGCTTTCTTCCGATCTCTCGGGGGGATATGGAGCAGCGGGGCTGGGATGAGCTTGATTTCGTCTTTGTTTCCGGCGATGCCTATGTGGATCATCCCAGCTTCGGTCCGGCAATTATCTGCCGGCTCCTTGAAGCTTACGGTTATCGGGTCGGGATTATTCCCCAGCCGGACTGGCGGAGGTCGGAGGATTTTCTCCACTTCGGACGGCCCCGGCTGGCTTTTCTTGTTTCCAGCGGCAATATGGATTCTCTGCTGAACAAGTTTACCGCTGCCAGGAAACGCCGCAGTACCGACGCTTATTCACCCGGGGGAGCGCCTGACCGGCGGCCTCCCCATGCGGTAACCGTCTATGTAAACCGGCTGCGGGAAATATTTGGGGACGTTCCGATTATCATCGGGGGCATTGAGGCCAGCTTACGGCGGTTTGCCCACTATGATTACTGGTCAGACCGGCTGAAGCGGTCAGTTCTGGCGGATACGGCGGCAGACCTGCTCATCTATGGCATGGGGGAAAAGCAGATCCTGTCCATAGCGGCGGAGCTAAAGCGGGGAACGCCTGTAGGAGCCATACAGGATGTTCCGGGTACCTGCTTCCGGGTACCGGACTTTGATTATATTTACGACTACGTGAAGCTTCCTTCCTTTGATGAGGTGTCGGCGGACAAGGAGATTTTTGCGGCCGCCTTCCGGGAGGAGTATCTGGAGCAGGATCCCGTAAGGGGGAAGCGGTTGGCTCAGCAAAACGGCGAATGGTGCATCGTCCAGAATCCTCCGGCGATGCCCCTGTCTGCAGAGGAAATGGATGAAATTTATGGGCTTCCCTACATGAGGAAATATCATCCAATATATGAGGAGGCCGGCGGCGTTCCAGCCCTGAAGGAAGTCGAATTCAGCCTGGTAAGCCAGCGGGGCTGCTTCGGCGGATGCAGCTTTTGCGCCATAGTTTCTCATCAGGGACGGATCATTCAGGCCCGGAGTCAGGAGTCCCTGGTCCGGGAGGCGGAGCTTTTGACGAAGCAGCCGGGCTTCAAGGGTTATATTCATGATGTAGGAGGGCCAACGGCAAATTTCCGCATTCCCAGCTGTCAGGCCCAGCTGAAGCGGGGGACCTGCCGGGGGAAGTCCTGTCTTTCCCCGGCCCCCTGCCGCAATCTTGAGGCCAATCAGGATGATTTCATCGCTTTGCTGAGGCGGCTCCGAGAGCTTCCGGGGGTGAAGAAGGTCTTCGTCCGCTCGGGTATTCGGTTTGATTACCTGCTGAAATGTAAGGACAGTTTCCTGACGGAGCTGTGTAAGTATCATGTGAGCGGTCAGCTGAAGATCGCCCCGGAGCATATAACGGATCGGGTCACCCGCCTGATGGGGAAATCTGACCGGGCAACGTATCTGAAGTTTGTCCGCCGGTTTGAGGAGACGAACCGGCAGCTGGGTAAGGAGCAGTATCTCGTTCCTTACTTTATGTCCAGTCATCCGGGGGCGACCTTGAAGGACGCCATAGAGCTGGCGGAGTTTTTGCGGGAGATGGGCTACCACCCCCGGCAGGTTCAGGATTTTATTCCTACTCCGGGAACTCTGTCCACAGCCATGTATTACAGCGGGATAGATCCCCTGACAGGGGAGAAGGTGTGGACAGCGAAGGAGCCGGAGGAAAAGAAGCTGCAGCGGGCTCTCATGCAGTACTGGCTGCCGGAAAACCGTCCCTTTGTGGAGAAAGCGTTAAGGAAAGCCGGCCGGCTTGATCTCATCGGCTTTGGAAAGAAATGCCTCATCCGGCCGGCTGGGAAGAAACCGCAGAAATAGGAGGGTGAACAGGATGCGTTGTCCATTTTGCAAAGCCAAAGACAGTAAGGTAATAGATTCCCGCTCCTCTGATGACGATATGTCCATCCGCCGCCGCCGTGAATGTATGGAATGTGGACGGCGCTTCACCACCTACGAGGAGGTAGAGCAGGTGCCCCTGATGGTCATCAAGAATGACGGGCGCCGGGTGGCATTTGACAGCGGTAAGATCCTCAACGGGCTCATCCGTTCCTGCGATAAGCGGAACATTCCCATGGAGGATATCATGCAGCTCTCCCGGGATATTGAACGGTCCATCAGGAATACGGCCGACCGGGAAATTACCACTACTGAAATCGGCGAGCTGGTCATGGATAAACTGCGGGATTTTGATGAGGTGGCCTATATCCGGTTTGCTTCCGTATATAGAAAGTTTGCGGATTTGACCATGTTTCGGGATGAGCTGGAGCAGCTGCTGAACAGATCCCTGGGAAAGTAGAGAGCAGTACAGGTACTTGGAGGAGTAGGATTGAACTGGAAGCTGGCGGAAAACTTGCGGCAGCGCCTGTCAAAGGAGCAGGGATACTACCGCAGCAGTGGTGACGGAGGGTCCGTCAGATTTGCTTTGGGCTATCCGAACGTTTACGGCACCGGCATGTCAAATTTGGGCCTTCACATAATCTATGATATATTAAACCGCCGCGGTGATACTGTCTGTGAGCGGTTTTTTCTCCCGGAGAAAAGGGAACTGGCCGAATACCAGCGGACGGCTACACCCATAATGACCCTGGAAAATCAGCGGCCTCTGGATCATTTTGATATTGTCGGGCTGGCGGTCTCCTTTGAGATGGATTATTTTAATATTCCCCTCCTGCTGGATATGGGCCGGGTTACGGTACGGGCGGCGGAACGAGGTGAGCGGGAGCCCATCGTCATTGCCGGGGGCCCCTGTGCAACCTTTAATCCCGCGGTGCTATCGCCTATCGTCGATGCTTTCGTTATCGGCGAGGGCGAGGAGACTGTGGGGGAAATAATCGAGGCCGTGAAGCAAGCCCGGGAGGAAAAGCTCTCCCGTCAGGAAACGATCCGCCGGCTGGCCGCAGTGCCGGGAGTTTTTGTGCCGGCACTCTATGAGTTGAGCTGCGATGAGCAGGGGCGGGTCACCGCTGTAAGCCCTGTTGAGACGGAAGTACCCGAGCGGATAAGCCGCCGCTGGGTAAAAAATCTTGACGATTACCCGGCTCACACAGTGGTGGTTACCGAGGACACGGAGTTTAACCTCTATTTGGTGGAAACCGGGCGGGGCTGCGGCCGCCACTGCCGTTTCTGTATGGCCGGGTATGCTTTTCGCCGTCCCCGCAGCCGTTCCCTGGCGGTGTTGAAGCAAGAAATCAGCGAAGCGATAAAGTTCAAAAAGCGGTTTGGCCTGATGGGAGCCGCTATATCTGATTATCCTGAAATAGACGCCCTCTGCCGGTATATAAGGGGCGAGGGGCAGTCCATGTCCGTGGCTTCCTTCCGGGCTGATTCAGTCACACCGGTGCTGGTGAAGTCCCTGGCCGACAGCGGAATGCAGACCCTCACCATCGCCCCGGAGGCGGGCAGCGGGGATATGCGGGCGGTCATCAACAAGGGTATCGAGGAGGAGCACCTCTATAAGACGATTCAGCTGGGGGTGGCCGCAGGGATCCGTCATTTCCGGATGTATATCATGGTGGGGCTTCCCTGGGAAAAGCCGGAGGATATTGAGGAAATTGCGGAGCTAACCCATCGGCTGAAGGATTTTATGGAGGCAGAGGGCAGCAAAGGAACACTTACCCTCAGCGTCAACCCCTTTATTCCCAAACCGTTTACTCCTTTTCAGTGGCTGCCCATGGCCGGGAAAAAAGTGGTGGAGGAGTCCCTGAAGCGTTTGAAGGCCAGGCTGGCAAAGCGAAAGGGGATAGAGGTTAAGACGGAATCATTGAAGGAAGCCTATGTTCAGGGAATTCTTGCCCGGGGAGACAGGCTGATCGGCGAGCTGCTGTGCCGGGCTTATGAGGATAGCGGCAGCGGAGCAGCAAAGGTTTTCCTGCGGGTAATGAAGGATGCAGGCGTTGATGCCGGTTTTTATCTTTATCGGGAAAGAGGGGAAGGAGAAATCTTTCCCTGGGAAATGATCGATGTCGGCGTCAGGCGGGAGTATCTCCTGCAGGAGCTGGAGAGGGCCCGGGAGAGAAAGTCGACGATGATGTGTTTTGACGGTTGCAGGCGGTGCGGAGTCTGTTCCTGAGGCTGGAGGAAAGGATAAATAATGTTTTGCTTGAGAAATGGAGACGGTGAGCGCGCAAATCTTTGGTACGGAGAATTTTCAATTTTCCCCGGGACGATGGTAACGGCGGCAGTCAGCGCCCGTCAGGGTGGCGTCAGTCAGGGGATCTATCGTTCCCTGAATCTGGCGCTTCATGTGGGGGATGACCCGTCAGCCGTCGTAGAAAACCGCCGCCGTTTTTTGTCGGTGCTGGGGCTGGACTTTGACCGGCTGGTAACTGCCCAGCAGACCCACAGTGATCGGGTGGCCGTAGTGACAGCTTCGGATGCCGGCCTGGGGAGTAGGATTTATACGGAAGGACTTTGTAATACGGACGCGATGGTCACCAATGTGCCGGGCCTTCCCTTGATGGTCTTTGTGGCGGATTGTACGCCGGTACTGCTTTTCGACCCGGTAAAGCAGGCAGTGGGGGCCGTTCATGCGGGCTGGCGGGGAAGCTGCGATTCAATCGCCGCCCGGGCGGTAGAAACCATGACAGCGGCCTACGGCTCCAGGCCCGATGATATTCTGGTCTCCATTGGGCCGTCGATAAACGGTGCTGATTATGAAGTGGGCAGCGAGCTGGCCGAAATATTTACCGCCCGCTTTGGGGAAGCTGTGACGAGAGAACAGGGATTTGTCCTCCGGGAGGGATTTGCAAAGGAGCATCTTGACCTTTGGGCCGTAAACCGGTATGTGCTGGAACAGGCAGGAGTGCCAAAAGAAAATATCTGTAATGCCAATGTGTCCACCGACAGCAATCACGAGCTGTTTTTCTCTTTCCGTTACGATAAAGGGGAAACAGGCCGCCTTGGGGCGGTTATTGCCTTGAAATAAGGCGGCTTTTGCCGGTTGATTTATAGCTGAGTCAGGGGGAATGATCATGCAGATACGGGAGTTACTGGAGGCTGTCCGCTCAGGAGATGTGCCCGTGGCGGAAGCGGAAGCCATTCTCCGGCGGCCGCCGGTGGCGGATATTGGCTGTGCCAGGCTGGATCTTAACAGGGCTGTCCGGGCCGGTTATCCTGAGGTGGTGTTTTGTCAGGGAAAGGCTGACGAACATTTGATAAAGATATTTCAAACCCTCCATGGGACCAACGGCGAGGTGCTGGGGACAAGAGCTGCGGAAGAGCAGTATAAAAAGGTGAGGGAGGCAATGCCCGCCGTTGAGGTGGAGTACGATAAGCTGTCGCGAATCCTGAAAATTGAGAAGCAGGACAAGAAAAAAAGAGGACTGATAGTAGTTTGTACCGCTGGGACAGCCGATATTCCCGTGGCGGAGGAGGCTGCTCAGACGGCAGAGTTTTTCGGCAACCGGGTAGAGAGAGTTTTTGATGCGGGAGTCACCGGAATACACCGCCTGCTGGACAAGGCTGAGCTGCTGCAAAAGGCAAACTGCGTTATTGCCATAGCGGGCATGGAGGGAGCGCTGGCCAGCGTCATCGGGGGACTGGTGGACAAGCCGGTCATCGCGGTGCCTACATCGGTAGGCTATGGGGCCAGCTTTCATGGTCTGTCCGCCTTGCTGACGATGATAAATTCCTGCGCCAACAGCGTGGCGGTAGTAAATATCGATAACGGATACGGCGCTGGATTTATCGCTGGACAAATAAACCGGCTGGGGGTAAAAAATGAGTGACAGAAATCTTTATCTTGAATGTGAAACGGGAATCAGCGGCGATATGATGGTGGCGGCTCTGATTGATCTGGGGGCAGACCGTCAGGTGCTGGAGAAGGTTTTGGCCGGTCTTCCGGCTGATGGTTTTTCGATTAAAATCTCCCGGGTAAAAAAAGCGGGCCTCGAGCTTTGCGACTTCGATGTCATTCTTGACAGGGATCATGAAAATCATGACCACGACATAGCGTACCTTTATGGAGACCATGGTCACCATAAAGAAGGACACGACCACGGCCATTGCCATGAACACAGCCGCAATCGTGAGTGTGAACATGGTCTTGACCATCAGCATGGTCAAGACCATGAGCCCCATGAACATCATCATACCCATGCTCATCGGGGCCTGCCTGAAATAATGGAGATTCTCGACAAAACTCCCATGACAGAGGGAGCCAGGGGCCTGGCAAAGAAAATTTTTGATGTTATTGCCGATGCGGAAGCAAAGGCTCATGGTGTTCCCCGGGAGGAAGTCCACTTCCATGAAGTGGGAGCAGTGGATTCCATCGTGGACATCACGGCGGTGGCCGTTTGCCTTGACAATCTTGGTTATCCTGACAGGCTGGGCTGCATCGTGCGGGAATTGTGCGAAGGCACCGGCTCTATCCGCTGTCAGCACGGGATGCTGCCTGTACCTGTACCGGCGGTGGTGAATATTGCGGCAGCATCAGGACTGAAGCTGCGTATCACGGACATGAGGGGAGAGTTGGTGACGCCTACCGGGGCGGCTGTTGCGGCCGCTATTAAGACCGGCGATTGGCTGCCAGGCGCGTTCTGCGTTGAAAAGGTGGGGCTCGGGGCGGGGAAGCGGGCCTATGAGCGGCCTTCCTTCCTGCGGGCGATGATCATCGACAGTGATGAGGCCGATGACGGGTACCTTCACGATGAAGTGACAGTGCTTGAAACAAATATTGATGATACAACCGGAGAAGCGATGGGTTATACCCTTGAAAAGCTGCTGCTGGCCGGAGCAAGGGATGCCTTTTTCCAGCCGATCTACATGAAGAAGAACCGTCCGGCTTTTCTGCTGCAGGTAATCTGTGACAGGGAAAAGCAGGATGTAATGGAAGATATTATTTTCCGGGAGACGACGACCATTGGCATTCGCCGCCGACGATTGGAAAGGACATTTCTGCCCAGAGAGGTCGTTACCGTTACGACAGAGCTGGGAGAGGCAAGGCTCAAAGAAGTAAAGGGAAAGGATTTTTGCCGGCGGATTCCTGAATACGGCAGCGTGGCAGAGCTGGCGGAAAAATCAGGGCGTCCCTTTGGAGAGGTATACGAAATTGTCAGAGGCGCAGGGAATTAGAAAGCTGTTCGTTGCCTATGCGAAAGGGTACGACAATATTGTCGTGGCCTATTCCGGCGGAGTGGATTCCTCCCTGGTCCTTCGGCTGGCCTTGGAGGCAGCGGAAGGTAATCGTCACGGCCCGCACACTGCTCCATCCCCTTGGGGAATGGCAGGAAGCGATGCAGACGGCAGAAAAGCTGGGAGCGGTTCACCGGCTGGTAGATGTGGATGAGCTGAGAGAGGCAGGGATAGAAGATAATCCCGTGAACCGTTGTTATCTGTGTAAGAAGACGATGTTTTCAAAGATTAAGGCCAGCATTCTGTCAGAGGCACCGCCCTCTGAGAGAGCGATGTTTCTTGACGGAACAAATGCCGATGACCTGAAGGAATACCGGCCCGGGCTGAAAGCCCTGGCCGAGCTGGGAATAGTCAGTCCTCTGGCGGTGGCGGGGCTTACAAAGCCGGAGGTTCGGCGGATGGCAGAGGAATACGGTCTTGCCTCTGCTCAAAAGCCTTCGGCAGCTTGCCTTATCACGAGACTTCCTTATGGGCAGAAAGTGGACTACGGTACGCTCCGGCGGATCGATGAAGGGGAAAAGTATATCAGGAGTCTGGGACTCCGCAATGTTCGCCTCCGGTGTCATGGGAATATTGCCCGCCTTGAGGTGGACGGGGAAGCCCTGTCGAAATTAACCAGTCCGGAGAACCGGGAGTCCGTTATAAAATATCTCAAAGGACTGGGCTTTGGTTACATAACCTTGGATCTGGAGGGTTTCCGTTCCGGGAGTATGGATGTTTGCCTGAAGGATAAGGTAAAATAAAAATGGGAATTTTATTGACAGGCTGTTTTTATGATGATATGATTTACAATTGCATAAAGTAGCGGTATTGTGCATTTTGGGTGGATGTTATCTGCCCTTGCACTTTTTTATATAGACGGCGGAAAGAAATTGGAAAAAGTCCTCTTTTTTCCGTTTTTTAGTGTCACTAAATTTGGCTGAGGGGTGAAGGTCTTTGTTTAATCCTGTGCCGGTTGGTAAGAGAACCAGGTATAGCTATGCCAAGATTAAAGAAGTCATGGAGATGCCGAATCTGCTCGACATCCAGAAGAATTCCTACAAGTGGTTCCTTGAGGAAGGCCTGGCAGAAATCTTCCGGGATATTTCTCCTATTTCCGACTTCACTGGTAACTATGAGCTTTCTTTCGGGTCCTTTCGTTTGGGTGAGCTGAAATATGAGCTGGATGAATGTAAGGAACGAGATGTCACCATGGCAGCGCCGCTGCGGGTGAATGTAAGGCTTGTCAATAAGCAAAAAGCAGACGAAATCATCGAAAATGAAGTGTTCATGGGTGATTTCCCCATTATGACCGATACCGGTACCTTCATCATAAATGGTGCGGAACGGGTAATCGTGAGCCAGCTGGTTCGCTCCCCCGGTGCCTACTATGAGGAAGAGATCGATGCTTCCGGCAAAAAGCTCTACCGGGCTACGGTTATTCCTAACCGTGGCGCCTGGATCGAGCTTGAGACCGATGTCAGCGATATGATCAATGTCCGCATTGACCGTACCCGCCGTTTGCCGGTTTCTATTTTTCTCAGAGCCTTGGGCTTTGCCAAGAATGAGGACATTGCCGCTCTCTTTGATGAGGAGCCCTACATCATGTCCATTTTGGAGCGGGATAATACCGCTTCAAGGGAAGAAGCCCTCATTGAAATTTACCGCCGCCTCCGTCCCGGTGAGCCGCCGACTGTCGATAACTCCGAGCAGCTTTTGCGCTCGCTGTTCTTCGATCCGAAGCGCTATGACCTGGCTACAGTAGGCCGGTATAAGATTACGAAAAAGCTGGGCTGGCGCCGCCGGATCATCGGTCATGTTCTGGCGGAGCCCATCGTTGACCGGGAGACGGGCGAGATTGTCCTGCCGGCTGATACGATGATTGAACGCGGCATGGTCGATGCTATCCCCGTTGATCGGGAGGACGCGCTCTTCGGCGCTGAAGGCCCCATCGTAGTATATGTAAAGGCTGTTCCCGGCGATGATTCTTCCCGCATGAAGATGATTTGTTCCCGTACCCTTGATTACTATAAACGCACTATCACCCATGAGGATATCATTGCCGCTATCAGCTATCTGCTGAACCTGATGAATGGTGCAGGCAGGACTGATGATATCGACCATTTGGGCAACCGCCGGGTTCGCTCTGTAGGCGAGCTCCTGCAAAACCAGTACAGGATCGGACTTTCCCGGGTGGAACGGGTAGTTCGTGAGCGGATGTCCACTTCCGATTCCGAAAACCTTAATCCTTCAAGCCTTATCAATATTCGTCCCATTGTGGCAGCAGTTAAGGAATTCTTTGGTTCCTCCCAGCTGTCCCAGTTTATGGATCAGCACAACCCCCTGTCTGAGCTGACTCACAAGCGCCGCCTGTCTGCCCTTGGACCGGGTGGACTTTCCCGTGAGCGGGCAGGCTTTGAAGTGCGGGATGTTCACAACTCCCATTACGGCCGTATGTGCCCCATTGAGACGCCGGAAGGGCCAAACATTGGTCTTATCGGTTCTCTATCCAACTATGCGAAGGTGAACCGCTTCGGCTTCATGGAAACGCCTTATCGCCGCGTGGATAAGAAGACCGGCGTCGTTACCGAGGATGTCAGATATCTGACGGCCGATGAGGAAGAGGATATCGTAATCGCCCAGGCAAATGAACCCCTGGACGAGAATGGCAACTTCGTTAATGCCCGCGTCACGGCCCGCTATCATCAGGATACCATGCTGGTAGCGAAAGAGCGGGTAGATTACATGGACGTGTCGCCTAAACAGGTGGTGTCCATCGCAACCGCCATGATTCCGTTTCTTGAGAACGATGATGCCAACCGCGCCCTCATGGGGGCAAATATGCAGCGTCAGGCTGTGCCTCTTCTCCGTACCCAGGCGCCGTTGGTGGGTACCGGTATGGAGTACAAGGCCGCCTGTGATTCCGGCGTTATGATTTTGGCAAGGCATGACGGCGAAGTCATATATGTCACAGCGGATACGATCAAGGTCCGCGCTGACAATGGGGATATTGACAGCTACAAGCTTCAGAAATTCCTGCGTTCCAATCAGGGAACCTGCATAAATCAGATACCTATCGTATATAAGGGTGACCGGGTATCGGCCGGACAGCCTATTGCTGATGGCCCGGCAACTGACCACGGCGAGCTGGCGCTGGGCTACAACATCATCGTTGCCTATATGCCCTGGGAAGGCTACAACTATGAGGACGCCGTCCTCCTGAATGAAAACCTTGTAAAGCGTGACCTGTACACATCGATCCACATTGAGGAATACGAGTGCGATGCCCGTGATACAAAGCTTGGCCCGGAGGAAATTACCAGGGAGATTCCCAATGTTTCGGAGGAAGCGCTGAAGGATCTGAACAGCGAGGGTATCATTCGCGTTGGCGCCGAAGTCCGTCCCGGCGATATTTTGGTGGGTAAGGTCACCCCCAAGGGGGAAACCGAGCTTACCAATGAGGAACAGCTCCTTCGGGCGATTTTTGGCGAGAAGGCCCGTGAAGTCCGTGATACATCCCTAAGAGTGCCGCACGGCGAAGCCGGAAAAATCGTCGATGTTAAGATTTTCTCCAGGGAAAATAATGACGAGCTTCCGCCGGGAGTAAACCGTCTTGTCCGGGTTTACATTGCCCAGAAACGTAAGATTTCCGTAGGCGATAAGATGTCCGGCCGCCATGGGAACAAGGGTGTCGTTTCCCGCATTATGCGTCAGGAGGATATGCCCTTCTTGCCAGATGGCACGCCGGTAGATATCGTGCTTAACCCGTTGGGCGTTCCCAGCCGCATGAATATCGGGCAGATTCTGGAGACGCACCTCGGTATGGCTGTCCGTGAGCTGGGTGTCCAGATTAAAAATGGCGACCCGGCGGTTGAGCAGCGTCTTCGGGATGTAGGCTATGATTTTGATAAGAACGGGATGCTGGTTCCGGATGTTGCCGGTATCCACATTGCTACTCCGGTATTTGATGGGGCGGGCGAGGAGGAGGTTTTCGGCACGATTAAGGCTGCCGGTCTGCCTGAAGACGGCAAGACCATCCTCTATGATGGCCGCACCGGGGAACCGTTCAAGAGCAGGGTGACCGTTGGTTGCGTTTATATGTTGAAGCTGCATCATCTCGTTGATGATAAGATCCATGCCCGTTCCACCGGTCCGTACTCCCTCGTTACCCAGCAGCCGCTGGGTGGTAAGGCCCAGTTCGGCGGTCAGCGCTTCGGTGAGATGGAGGTTTGGGCCCTCGAGGCTTACGGCGCTGCCCATACCCTCCAGGAAATTCTTACCGTTAAGTCCGATGATGTTGTGGGCCGCGTCAAGACCTACGAGTCTATCGTCAAAGGCGAGAATATACCTGAGCCTGGTGTTCCTGAGTCCTTCAAAGTTCTCATCAAGGAGCTTCAGTCCATCGGTCTTGATATTAAGGTTCTTTCTGAAGATGCCAAGGAAATTGAGATCCGTGATGAGGAAGACGAGGATACGGTCGATGCTGCCGATGATTTGGGTCTGGATGTCCGCGGCGTTGCCCCTGAGGTTGCCGCTCCGGCAGAAGAGGACGAAACTCGTGATAATGGCGATCTTGACGGCGACGACCTGATTGCTCAGTTCAGCTCCCTTGATGAGATGGCTGAAGCCGAAGAACGCAGCTTCGTTGACGATGCCCTTGATGCCTCTGATGACGGTCTCTATGATGAATAAGAAGGGAGTGCTGGCCCCTTGTTGGATGTAAATAATTTTGATAGTATGCGCATTGCGCTGGCCTCGCCGGAGAAGATCCGCGAGTGGTCCCATGGGGAGGTCAAAAAGCCGGAAACCATCAACTACCGCACATTGAAGCCTGAGCGGGACGGCCTTTTCTGCGAGCGTATTTTCGGACCTACCCGTGACTGGGAGTGTCATTGCGGAAAGTACAAGCGCATCCGCTATAAGGGCGTGATTTGTGACCGCTGCGGCGTCGAGGTCACCAAAGCAAAGGTTCGCCGTGAGCGGATGGGTCACATAGAGCTGGCTGCTCCTGTTTCCCATATTTGGTATTTCAAAGGCATTCCCAGCCGCATGGGCCTTATTCTTGACATCTCCCCCCGTTCCCTTGAAAAGGTTCTTTATTTTGCCTCCTATATAGTTCTTGATCCCGGCACATCTCCTTTGACAAAGTGTCAGCTGCTGACCGAGAATGAGTACCACGAGGCCCGTCAGAAGCATGGGGCTGATTTCCGTGTGGGCATGGGCGCAGAGGCTATCAAGGAGCTCTTGATGGAGCTGGATCTGGAGGTAATGAGCAAGGAGCTTCGCCAGGAGCTGACTGTTTCCAGCGGACAGAAGCGCATCAGAGCTATCCGCCGCCTGGAGGTTGTAGAAGCCTTCCGTAAGTCCGGCAATAAACCCCATTGGATGATCCTTGACGTCGTTCCGGTAATTCCCCCTGAACTTCGTCCGATGGTTCAGCTGGATGGCGGCCGGTTCGCTACCAGTGATCTGAACGACCTCTATCGCAGGGTTATCAACCGCAATAACCGCCTCAAGCGGCTTTTGGAGCTTGGGGCCCCTGATATTATCGTCCGCAATGAGAAGCGAATGCTCCAGGAAGCAGTTGACGCCCTAATTGATAACGGCCGCCGGGGCCGTCCGGTTGCCGGCCCCGGCAACCGTCCCCTCAAGTCCCTGTCCGATATGCTGAAGGGTAAGCAGGGCCGCTTCCGTCAGAACCTTCTTGGTAAGCGCGTCGACTATTCCGGCCGTTCCGTTATCGTCGTAGGTCCTGAACTGAAGCTTCATCAGTGCGGTCTTCCGAAAGAAATGGCCCTGGAGCTGTTTAAGCCATTCGTCATGAAGACCCTCTGCAAGAGCGGAGCCGCAGGCAATATCAAGACGGCAAAGCGCATGGTCGAGCGCATGAAGCCGGAGGTTTGGGATTGCCTTGAGGAAGTGATTAAGGAGCATCCGGTTCTTCTGAACCGTGCCCCGACGCTCCACCGTCTGGGCATTCAGGCATTCGAGCCGGTTCTCACCGAGGGCCGTGCACTGAAGCTTCACCCGCTGGCTTGTACCGCGTATAACGCTGACTTCGATGGGGATCAGATGGCCATCCATCTGCCCCTGTCCGCCGAGGCGCAGGCCGAAGCCCGTATCCTCATGCTAGCGGCAAATCATATCCTTGCCCCGAAGGATGGACATCCGATCATCGTACCTACTCAGGATATGGTATTGGGTTCTTACTATCTGACTATTCTCCGTCCCGGAGCAAAGGGCGAGGGACGGGTGGTAACAGGCATTCAGGAGGCTTTGCTGGCTTACCACCAGGGCGAGCTTGACCTTCAGGCTGAGATCCGCACCCGTATTGAGGGCTACGGCATGGTCCGCACTTCCCTCGGCCGGATGATTTTCAATGAGATTCTTCCGCCGGAAATCCGTTATTTCGAGAAAGATAAGGAGACCGGGGAGTGGATCCTCGGTATCCGTATGGGCAAGAAGCAGCTAGGTCAGCTGGTGGCAAAATGCTTCGAGAAGTTTGGCGCCTCTAAGACCGCTGTCGTTATCGACCAGGTAAAGAACCTGGGCTATCACTACGCCTGCATTGCCGGTATGACCGTTGCTATTTCCGATGTTATCGTGCCGCCAAAGAAGAAAGATATTATCAAGGAGACTGAGAAAAAGGTCGGCGAGATTGAGAGGCTGTTCAATCGCGGTCTCATCACCGATGACGAGCGTTATACCAAGACCTGCGCTCTCTGGAGCGATGCTACTGATCGGGTCGGCGCCGCGATGATGGAGCACATGGATCCTTTTAATCCCATCTTCATGATGGCCAACTCTGGCGCCCGCGGCAACGAAAAGCAGATCCGCCAGCTGGCCGGTATGCGCGGCCTCATGGCTGACCCATCCGGTAAGACCATCGAGGTGCCGATCACGGCGAATTTCCGGGAAGGACTTACCGTGTCCGATTACTTCATATCCTCTCACGGCGCCCGCAAGGGTCTCGCCGATACGGCGCTCCGCACTGCGGACTCCGGTTACCTGACCCGCCGCTTGGTAGACGTTGCCCAGGATGTTATCGTCCGGGAAGAGGATTGCGACATCAGTACCATCAATCTCATCCGTGTCCGGGCCCGCCTGGCTGAGTCCACCCCGGATGCTTTGGAGCATCTTTATGATCTCCTGCTGGATCGGGTCATGGGAGCGGATGCCGTTGCCATTGACCAGGAAACTGGCGAAAAAGTTGTCGTTATCCCCAAGGATACCGTAATTGCTGAGCCTGATTTTGAGGCATTGGCGGAAAATGATGTCCGGGAAATCGTCATTCGAGGGACCCTCGCCTTTAGTGAGGCAGTTATCGGCAATGCAATGGTTTCGGAAACGGTTATCCTCGGCACGCCTGATGAGAAAGAGCGTGAAGCGGCTCAAAAGACGGTCATCAGGGAAATGGCAGGCAAGAAAATCACTTCTCCGGTTGTGGATTCCGACGGTGAGACCGTTTTGGAAGCCGGTACCGTCCTTGATGAAGAGAATATCCTCAAGGTTTTGGAAAGCGATGCCCGTGAACTGAAATTCCGCAACAATAATGTCCGGGGAATTGAGGTTCAGGTTATTACTGACGGCGTTGGCGTTGTAGAGCCGCTGAAGGATCGGATAGTTGGCCGCGTATTGGCGGAAGATATCGTTGATGAAAAGACCGGCGAGGTTATCGCCCGGATCAATGATGATATTGACGAAGCTCTGGCTGATCGTATCGTTGCCATCCGTGACAGGGTTACCATCCGCAGCGTGCTCACCTGTAAATCCCAGTACGGCGTCTGCATTAAGTGCTATGGCCGGGATCTTGCCAATGCTTCTGAAGTTGAGGTGGGTGAAGCGGTCGGCATCATCGCCGCTCAGTCCATCGGCGAGCCGGGCACTCAGCTTACCATGCGTACCTTCCACTCCGGCGGTGTTGCCGGTGACGATATCACCCAGGGTCTTCCCCGTGTGGAGGAACTGTTTGAAGCTCGTAAGCCGAAGGGCTATGCCATCATCTCCGAAGTCAGCGGTCACGCTGAGGTTACCAATGAGGAGGGTTCCCGGAAGGTTACCATCACTATGGCAAACGGAGAAGCCAGAGAGTATGTTATCCCCTACGGCGCGCATCTGGCCAAGATCGACGGCAGTGACATAAAAGCCGGCGACAAGATCACCGAAGGCTCCGTCAATCCCCACGACATCCTCCGGATCTGCGGCTTGAAGGAAACCCAGCGGTACATCGTTTATGAAGTGCAGAAGGTTTACAAGTCTCAGGGTGTTGAAATTAACGATAAGCACATTGAGGTCATGGTTCGGCAGATGCTTCACAAGGTGAAGATCGAAGAGTCCGGTGACACCGATTATCTGCCAGGAGAATATGCTGACGTGAATTCCTTTGAGGCCGCCAATGCCAAGGTTATTGAAAACGGCGGTGAGCCGGCGGTGGCCAAGCCAATCCTGCTGGGTATCACAAAGGCATCTTTGGCAACTGATTCCTTCCTGTCGGCAGCCTCATTCCAGGAGACCACTCGGGTTCTTACGGATGCTGCCATTAAGGGCAAGGTTGATCCCCTTATCGGCTTGAAGGAGAATGTCATTATCGGCAAGCTCATTAAGGCTGGTACCGGTATGGGCCGTTACCGCAACATGACGGTGTATGATCCCGATGCTCCGGAAGAGGATGCAGACGAGGAATTTTTGCCGGAAGAAACCCTTGATGAGGACAGGGCATTGTCCTGAGAAATAAAGTAGATAAATTTTTTAGGGAGCAGCTTTCAGGCTGCTCCCTTTGTGTATCTGGCTACCGGTTAGATCGGGAGCGATTTCGATTTGAACTCACGGGACTGTTCCGCGGTGAAAGGTCGTTTCAATATTGCAATTTAGTTGTAACTGATTTTATATTCTTCCGAAAATTTCCCCGGCCGGATCAATTATAAAAAAACTTGACAGCGAACGCTTCGGCATGGTATCATCACCCGGATGAAAGGTCGTGCAGTTTGTGTACGCTTTTTTCAGTGTGTGAAGACCAGATAATGACGAAAAGCTATTCTCCTGTTTTAATTAAGTGGGGGGTGGCGCAGTCCTGTGGTGCAGGGCCGCATCGGCATCCCCGACGCCTTTACAGTCGAAGTGGGAAGAACAATGCAGTGGTATTGTTCCAGGATAGCGGCGTTATGATGAGTGTAGCCGGGAACGGCGCTCGGAATCCGGTCTTTCCCCAACCGCGCGGCGAGGCTCCAAAATCGACAGGTCGTGAAGGTTCTGCCTGCTTACGACAGGTCAGCCGCAGCCGGCGAGTTCACGAACAGGGAGGTGTATTTAAGGATGTATGCAATCATTAAAACCGGCGGCAAGCAGTACAAGGTCGCCGAGGGTGACGTGATTTTCGTTGAGAAGCTGGAAGGCGAAGAGGGAGCTGAGATCGTATTCGATCAGGTTCTCACCGTGGTGAGCGACAGCGTGACTGTCGGTCAGCCGCTGGTAGCCGGGGCGAAGGTTACCGGTAAGGTAGTGGCTCAGGGCAAGGCAAAGAAGATTCTTGTCTTCAAGTACAAGGCCAAGGCCAACTACCGCCGCCGTCAGGGTCATCGTCAGCCCTACACGAAGGTTTCTATCGAGAAGATTGAGGCTTAACAGCCGATGATTAAAATAGAGCTCCAAAGGAACTCAAACGGGATGATATCCGCCCTGCATGTGTCAGGCCACAGCGGCACGGCAGCGAAGGGCAGGGATATCGTTTGCGCCGGGATTTCGGTTTTGGCGCAGGCAGCTGTCGTGGGCATAAGCGAGTACCTGCGTCGGGAGGTTGAATATTCAATAGATCCCGGCGGTGACTTGAAGCTGAAGCTCAAGGGCGATCCCGATGACCTCACCGAGGCCGTACTCGAGACTGTCCGACTTGGATTTGCGGGCGTTGCTGAAGCAAGTCCGGGAGCGGTCCGCATAACGACTAAAGGATGTCCCCCTGCTTCATGTTAGTAAGCGGCGGGGAACTGATTGGCTTAAACGGCGGAGACGGTGTTTCCATCGCCGCTCTACGCCAGGAGGAAGGAAAATGCCTTTGGCGTTTTTCTGGACAGCGGCGTTATACCGGCGAAGCCGTTGAGTGTCATTATGGGAAATTTGCCTTGCAGTTTCCTGAGGTATTGCATTATAAAAGAAATTGTGGCGTAATGCCTGTAAAAAAGAAAGTCACAGGGGGTGAATAACCTTGATTAAATTTGATTTGCAGCTCTTTGCTCATAAGAAGGGCGTATCCAGCACCCGCAACGGTCGGGACAGCGAGTCCAAGCGCCTGGGCGTCAAGGAGCATCAGGGCACTATCGTTACCGCCGGCAGCATTCTCGTTCGCCAGCGGGGTACCCACTTCCACCCGGGCAACAATGTAGGCATCGGCAAGGATGATACTCTTTTCGCCAAGATTGCCGGCAGGGTCCAGTTCGAGCGGAAAGGCCGCGACAAGCGTCAGATCAGCGTTTACGCGGTTGAGTAATTCGACAGTTAAAAAGGGGCGGATCAGTGCTTTGGCAGTGATTCGCCCCTTCTTTCACCATTTTAGGAGGAAGCCACCGTGCATTTTATCGATCGCACAAAAGTACATGTAAAAGCCGGTGACGGCGGCGATGGCAAGGCTGCCTTCCGCCGGGAAAAGTTTGTGCCTAACGGCGGTCCCTCCGGCGGAGACGGGGGCCGGGGCGCGGATATCATCTTTGTGGTAGATGAGAATCTTAATACTCTTCTGGATTTTCGTTATCATCGTAAATTTTCCGGAGCCAAGGGAGAAAACGGCGACATAAAGAATCAGTACGGAGCCAATGCGGAACCCTGCCTGGTACGGGTTCCCCCCGGAACAATCGTCAAGGATGAGACGACGGGAGATATTCTGGCAGATTTGACCGAGGCGGGCCAGAAGGCGGTAATTGCCAGGGGCGGCCGGGGCGGCCGGGGCAATGCAAAGTTTTCCAACAGCGCCAACCGGGCTCCGTCCTTTGCGGAGTTTGGCGAGCCGGGGGAGGCGAAGGACCTTATTCTGGAATTGAAGGTGTTGGCTGACGTGGGACTGGTGGGCTATCCCTCCGTAGGCAAGTCCAGCCTCATTGCCGCCGTAAGCGCTGCCCGTCCGGAAATTGCCGAGTACCATTTTACGACGCTCACTCCGGTACTGGGCGTAGTCCGGGTAGAGGAGGACAAGAGCTTCGTAATGGCTGATATTCCGGGGCTGATTGACGGAGCGGCCGAGGGGGTGGGCCTTGGTCATGACTTTCTCCGTCACATCGAGCGGACGAAGCTGCTCCTCCATATTGTGGACGCCTCCGGCATTGAGGGAAGAGATCCGGTGGAGGATTACCGCCGGATAAATGAGGAGCTGGCGAAATACAGCGCAAAGCTGGCTGGGAAAAAGCAGATCCTCGTGGCCAATAAGATTGATCTGCCCAGCGCCCGGGATAATCTTGACCGGCTGCGGACCCTGGCGCTTTCCGAGGGGATCGGGTTCTTTGAGATTTCTGCCGCAGCCCATCAGGGACTGAAGGCGCTCATTGACCAGGTGGCTGTCGAGCTGGATAACTATGTGGAGGAGCCGGAGAATGAACTGGATGGCGTAAAGAATTACGATTTGGACAGCGCCATTGCCGATGAGGATGCCGTAACGATCACCCGCAATGACCGGGCGGATTATATCGTTCACAACAAAAATATTGAAAAAATAGTGGCAATGACCAACTTTGGCAATAAGGAAGCTCTCCGCCGGTTCCAGTACATCTGGCGCATGAAGGGGCTTGATGCGAAGCTGAAGGCAAGAGGCATCAAAGATGGGGACACCGTCCACGTTGGCGATATGGAATTTGAGTGGCACGAATAAGGTGGTAGCATGATAAGGAATACATTGAACGGAAAGCAAAAGGCTTTTCTGCGTTCTCAGGGCATGACCCTGGATCCGGTGGTTAATATCGGCAAGGAGGGCGTTACTCCCACGGTGGTAAGCGCGGCGGCCGAGGCTATTGCCAAGCGTGAGCTAATTAAGGTGAGAGTGCTGCAAAACTGCCCGGAGGAGCCGGAAGACGCCATCGAAACGCTGGCGGAGCGGGTGGACTGTGACCTGGTTCAGAAAATCGGCCGTAATGCACTGCTGTTCCGCCGGAACCAAAAGCTGAAAAAGCCGGCAGTGGAGCTGCCGTGAAGGGGTGCCGTGAAGGGCTGTCCCAGGCCCGCCGCATCGTCGTAAAGGTCGGTACCTCCACCATTACTTACCCCAATGGGCAGCTGAACCTGAACCGTCTGGAAAAGCTGGCGCGAGAGCTGAGTGATTTGAAAAACAGCGGCCACCAGGTGATCCTTGTTTCCTCCGGGGCGGTGGGAGCCGGGATGGCCCGCCTTGGCTACAGCCAGCGGCCGAAGGACGTGGCGGAAAAGCAGGCTTTGGCGGCGGTGGGTCAGGGGATCCTCCT
>CAJTSO010000001.1:59050-72544 GCA_910579115.1 uncultured Selenomonadaceae bacterium | reverse complement strand
CAGACGGTAGCCCAGGTCTTGCTGACGAAGGAAAACTCGGTTCATCATAACCTGTACGTCAATTCCCGCCGGACATTGGGCAGGCTGCTGGAGCTGGGAATCGTCCCCATCATCAACGAAAACGACGCAGTTTCGGCGGATGAGCTGAAAATCGGCGATAACGATAACCTTTCCGCCATGGTCGCCACCCTGGTGGAAGCGGAGCTGCTGATCATCCTCAGCGATATTGACGGGCTGTATACGGCGGACCCAGCCAGCGATCCTGCGGCAACCCTGATTTCCCGGGTGGAGGAAATCACCCCGGATATCGAGCGGATTGCCGGCAGCGCCGGTTCTTCCCTGGGAACCGGCGGCATGATGACGAAGATAGACGCGGCGAAGATAGCCATGTCCGCCGGAGTGGCGATGGTTATTGCCAGGGGAGAAATCGATGGCATTCTCCACAGCGTTGTGGAGGGCGCGGAGGTGGGCACGCTCTTTGCTCCAAAGGAGGCCCGCCTGAAGCTGCGGAAGCGGTGGATCGCCTTCGGCCGCCGCCTTGACGGGGTCATCACGGTGGACGATGGCTGTGCGGAGGCCCTGCGGGTAAAGGGGAAAAGCCTTCTGGCCGCAGGAATAAAATCAGTGGGCGGGTGCTTCGAGACGGGGGCGACTGTCCGGATTATCGATCTGCTGGGCCGGGAGATCGCCCGGGGGATTGTCAGGTATGACAGCGAGACGATCCAGTCGATTGCCGGTCTGTCCACGAAAGAGATTGCCGCCAGAATACCCTCCAGCGATGGCCAGCCGGTGGTTCACCGGGACGATATGGTGATCATCGCCTGAAGGCCGTGAAAAATTTTGAAGACAGGTTGTTATTTTGGTGACAGCCTGTTTTTTTTTTTTTGGTAACGTCTAATCCACCTGACAGGCTCCCATTTAAGTGTTCATGCGTACCTTATAATGGGAGGCTTTGGGGCGTAGTTTCATTTTACAATTTGTTCCCCAATATATTTGCAATACAATTGCAAGGAATTGTGATTTACAATATAATTAAAATGAATGGGACGGGAAGAGGAGAGACTCGTGTATGGCAAAGGAGAATATGACGCTGCGAATGGAACCGGGGCTGAAAGCTAAGTCTCTGCGTGATTTAAGTCTCTGGAGCTGGATTTAAGCACGGCAACGGGGATTCTCTACAGACAGGGGCTCCGTCACTATGGGCTTTCCTTTGAGGCTATAATTGATTAACCAAACGCAGTTACTTACGGGGCCATGGAAGCGGCGGAAAAGGATAGTGTTTTCACCATCATTAAGCAAGCGGATAGGAGGTTATTCTATGACAATCACGCAGATATTACAAAATGAGCAGCAACAGCGGATTGGCGAAATTTCTCAAGGAACCCGGGGCAAGCCCCATGTCAATCCCTATGGCACACCCGGCATGAGTTTGAACGATGCAGGCGATTATCGGAAAATTGTCCCCGTTGACGAAGGTATGGTCCAGCAGGTCAGGCAGATCGCTTTCGACCACATGAAGAACGGCTGCGGGATCAGCGATGGTGAGGATATCAGCGCAGTCATTCGTAACTATACAATGTCTCTTTCACCAGAAAAGCGGTTGAGCGCGTCATGGACATTGAATGAGATTTTCCAGAACGAGGCCGCTCGACTGGGCGACTTTGTCCATCAGCAAGTCCCAGGTTGGGATTGGGGTAAGCCTTTTGATACAAGCATTCTGGACGGTTATCGGCAGGGTGTGGATATGCAGATATAATAGTCTTGGGACAAGGTGTCACAAAGCTGGGGCGGTATGTTCACAGTGCCGCCCTTTTTCATGTCCGGCGGCATCTTTGCTGATATCCCCAATCAGAGTTATAACATAATTGTAGTGGGATAGGGAAGGAGGACAAATGGCAGGACAAAAAGGCAGAGGGTATCAGCAGATTTTATTCCCTGCCTATACAGCTCTCTGCCGGAAAATAGGCGGCTATATCCGGCGCTTCCGTGAGGATTTACAGAAAATCAACCGAGGACTTGACGATAGCAGCAGCGTGAAAAATCAGCGCGACATACTCAACGATTTTCACATTGACCATGCGGAAGAATCATCGAGTATGTGGATATATAAAAACGCATTTTGATACAATTTATTTCCTCAAAAGGTGTGTGGAACGCTTGAAATAAAGGCTTTCGGCAGATTTGATATTTGCCGGAAGCCTTCTTCTTTTCACAGGCTCTCCTGGAGGTGAGCCTGTGAAAAGGATTAGGAGTTACCGCTTTCAGCGGCTTAAGTGCTCATGCCAACCTAAAAGGGACGCCTTGGATGAGGGTGATTTTTTACCGCCAGGGTTACAAAATATGTAGCTTCTTCCAGTTTTTTGATTGCAACCTGACAGGAGGACTGTTACAATGTATATGTGGAAGTGTGAAGTTTTTCGTCAAATGACTGTATATATGTAAAGCAGAAAGACAGCTGGAGGTTTGTTATGATAAGAGAAAACCGGAGCAGGAACAAGCTTGCCGGGTATTATCGGAAATTCATTGATGAAGGCATAATCGATCCGAATGTCCACCCCTGGGTGGCCCAGTCCTGGGAGGAGAGCCGAATGCAGGGGATATCTCCCCAGGGAGGCTTGCCGTTTAAAAGGGTTACCCGGGAAAATCTTCAGCTCAGGCAGGAACGGCACCGGAAGGCCATTGATTACGTGGCTTCCATGGTGGCTGAGGTGCGGGAGTTTTTCCGCAAGTTCCGCTTGACCCTGCTGCTGCTGGATGAAGAAAACGTGGTTATCAGGAGCTTTGCCCAGCCCTTCTTCCTTATGAGTTCCGATGATACCATCGAGGGAGTGCAGCTGGGGCAGGAGGATATTGGAGCCAGCAGCATAGCTATTGCCGCAAGGCACAGGGTGCCCTTCTGGCTGTACGGCCCGGAAATCTGGGTGGAGGAATGCCAGGAGATTGACACCTGTTCGGCCCCGGTAATCGTGGGGGGGAAGCGCCGGTATATCCTCACGATGAATGTGAATGCGCCGGAGGCGAAGCCTCAGGAGGCGGTCATGGCCATGCTGGTGAATTTGCGCCGGGCCCTGACGGATGAGCTGACAAATCATGAGCTGATAAGGGCTCAGGGGGCTATTCTCGATGCCACGCCATTTGCGGTTTATCAGGTGCTTCCCGGCGGCGAGGTCTCCTATACGAATAAGCTGGGGGTAAGCCGTCTGGCGGCCATTGACGCGGGAAAGCCCGGCGAGGGTGCAAAGCTGGTAAACCTTAACGACGTGGTGCTTAACTATCATCATACGCCTATCTACAAGGGCTTTGACGGTATTCCCGCCCATAACCGGGAAGTGACCTGGATTACTGAGGCAAAGACTTATGAAGATATAACCACGGTGGTTCCTATAAAGAATAAGGCCGATAAAAATGTCTCCAGCGTTGTGGTGGTGTCCATGCCCATTGAGGACCTGCGGACGCTGGTTGCTCACGCCGCCGGTTATACGGCTAAGTACAGCCTTTCCTCCATGGTGGGAAACAGCGCCGGTTTCCGGACTATGCGGGAAAAGGCGGCCCGGGTAGCGAAGAACCGGCACCATATCCTGCTGCAGGGGGAGTCAGGAACCGGAAAGCAGCGGATGGCTCATGGCATCCACCGGGCGAGCCTCCGGGCGGCAGGCCCGCTTATTACGATGCGGTGCGGCGATACTACACCGGAGCTTCTGGAGCAGGAGCTTTTCGGGGTGGCGGTATCCAGCGAGGTCAGTCATCCCGGCCGTTTGGAGCTGGCTCTGGGGGGAACCCTTTTCCTTGACGAGATTGAAAGCCTGCCGAAAAATATCGCCGCGAAGCTGGCGGAAAATCTTCTGCGGGGGGCCAGTCAGCGGGTGAATGAGAATGTGTACCGCCCCATTGACGTGCGGATAATCGCGGCCTGTGACAGTGATTTGAAGCGCTTGACGGAGCGGGGGCTCTTTGACCGGTCCCTGTATGAAATCGTGTCCAGAAGCATAATAAGGGTGCCGCCCCTCCGTTCCCGCCGTGAGGACATACCGGCCCTGGTGGAGCATATTATCAAGGAGCAGGCGGAGCTCCATCAGCTGCAGCCAAAGAAGCTTGCCGGCGATACCCTGAAGCTCCTGGAGTCTTACGACTGGCCGGGGAATATCAAGCAGCTGCAGCATGTGGTGGAGCAGGCCTTTTTCAATACGGCCGGTTCGGTGATTGAGCCTTCGGATATCAACCTGATGGGAGATATCCAGCCGGATGCAAAGTGGAAAGAGGACAGGGATATATTTGTAAGGGCCTGGCAGGCGGCCGGCGGAAATATAAGCCGGCTGGCGAATATGCTGAATGTAAGCCGGGTCACCCTGTACCGATATTTGAGGAAGTACGGGTTGGAGAAGAACTGAGGCGGTGAGGGGCGTTGAAGGGTGCGTCACCCCTCAGTCGGCTGCGCCGACAGCTCACGCCAACCTGCAGGGGAGCCTATTAGACGGATTAGAGGTTACCGCTTTGCGTATTAAGTGCTCATGCGCACCTACAGGGGAGCTTTTAACAGATATTGAAAGGAAGAAACAGATTTGCGTTTGCGGAACAAGCCCTGGGTCAGTGAGGCCATAGCCGAGTATGATTTCGTTTATTCCAAGGAGCGTCCGGCGGATGAAACCCAGCGGGGGCGCTGGCGGGAAGTGATGGGGGTAAGTCCTGATACTCCGCTGTTTGTTGAGCTGGGCACCGGAAAGGGTGATTTCATCACCCGGCTGGCGGCGGGTCATCCGGAGGCGGCGTTCATTGGGATCGAGGTGCAGCAGGTAGTTCTTTATTCAGCGGCAAAGAAGCTGAAGGAAGCGGCGCCACCCCTGACGAATGTGAGGCTGCTGGCATTTGATATAAACGATTTGGAGAGAATTTTTGCGCCGGGAGAGGTCAGCGGGTTCTTTATCAATTTTTGCGATCCCTGGCCGAAGGCGCGTCATGCCAAGCGCCGTCTGACGCATCGGAATTTTCTTTCCCGCTACAGGAAGCTGCTGGCCGCCGGAGGGAAGCTGTCCTTCAAGACGGACAACCGTCCGTTGTTTGATTTCTCCCTGGAGGAGTTTCGGGCAGCTGGACTTCGGGTAGAGGACATATCCTATGATCTTCACAGGGAAAATCGTCCGGATAACATAGAGACGGAATATGAGCGGAAATTCTCCCGCTTTGGGGAGAAGATAAATCGCTGTGAGGTGTACTTTCCATGAGAGAGGGTTCCCGGGAGGCAAGCAGGATACTGGCGGAGAGAAAAGCCAGAGGGGAGAGTCCCCGAAGCTTTTGGCTCAGTGACCGGGAGGCAATGCTGGGGGTCGTGTTCTGCCTGGTTGTCTTTGGGACGATCAATATTTTTTGTTCCAGCTTTTTCCTTGGGGTAACGGAGTTCGATTCGCCGTATTTTTTCCTGAAAAAGCACCTTGTAAATCTGGCGGCAGGGCTGTTTGCCTTTGGGATATTTCAGTATATCGACTACCATAAGCTGCGAAATTTTGTTGTCCCGGGCGCTGTAGCAGTGGTTTTAATGCTGGTGCTGGTATTCTTCGTCGGGGAGGAGGTCAACGGGGCCAGGCGGTGGCTGAAGGCCGGGCCGGTTACCATTCAGCCGTCAGAGTTTGCCAAGCTGCTGACGATATTGATGGCGGCGGCTATCGCCGCTCAGGGGAAGCGGCTGAAGAACTGGAAGCAGTACGTATGGCAGATGTTTATAATAATAGTCCTGGCTGTCCTGGTAGAGCGTGAACCGGATGGGGCAACCGGGGCAATCGTCGCAGGCGTTCCGCTGGTGATGCTGCTCTGTTCGGCTTTGCCGGGGCAGGTCAAGAATAATATAATGTTGAGTGGATTGGGATTGGCGGTGGCGATCCTCACCATTCAGCCGTACCGCGTGAAGCGATTTGTGTCTTTCCTTGACCCCTGGTCAGATCCGGATGATGCCGGCTATCAGATCATTCAGTCCATGTCGGCTATCGGTTCCGGGGGGTTGACCGGGATGGGTATCGGTCAGGGCATCAGCAAGTACCGGTATCTTCCGGAGGCCCATACCGACTTTGCTTTTTCCATCTGGTGCCAGGAGCAGGGCTTTATCGGCGCGGTCATCGTGTTTATCTGCTTTTTGGCTCTGGCTTACTATGGACAAAGGATTTCCTACCGGGCCAAGGATTTATTCGGGCAGTTCCTGGCGGCGGGCATTACGTTCCTGCTGGTGGGGCAGGGGGTCGTAAATATGCTGATGATCGCCGGATTTTTTCCGGTGGTAGGCGTGCCGCTGCCCTTTATCAGCTACGGAGGCACATCGCTGGTGGTCACGCTGATGGCGGTGGGAATGCTGTCGAATATCAGCCTGTACAGCGAGAAAAAGGAAAAGGAAAACCGCAAGCCGGGAGGGCGTCCTTCCTTTAGGCAGATGTATGGAAAAAAGGCTCGCAGGGAGGGATAAAGATGCCGGATACCCTGAAAAAAGTAAAGATCATGATCGTGGAGGATGAACAGCGGATCGCCCGTTTCATCCAAATGCAGCTGGAGCACGAGGGGTTCCTGACAGATGTGGAGCAAAATGGCCGCCGGGCCTACGAGCGGATCGCTCAGGGAAGCTATGATCTGGTGCTGTTGGATGTAATGCTGCCGGAGATGAACGGCTTTGAGATTTGCGCGGCGGTAAGAAAGCTGTCGGACCTTCCGATAATAATGCTTACCGCCAGAGATGATCTGGATGACAAGGTAAATGGCCTTGACTGCGGGGCAAATGATTATTTGACGAAGCCATTTGAGCCAAAGGAGCTGCTGGCCCGGATCAGGGCGGCGCTGAGAAACTATCACCCGTCAAATAATGGAAGCGGCGCAGGGGGCCCCCGGCTTGTCTGCCGAGATCTGGTAATGTACACGGACAGCTACGAGGTAACCCTCAAGGGTGAGAAGGTGGAGCTTACCAAAAAGGAATACCTTCTGTTGGAGTACCTGCTGCGCAATAAGCGTACAGTCCTCAGCCGCAACCAGATTTTACAGGAGGTCTGGGGCTATGACTATATCGGGGATACCAATGTGGTGGATGTGTATATCCGCTATCTGCGGTCAAAGATAGATGATATAGCTGAGGAGAAGTACATCCATACTATGAGAGGAATCGGCTATGTTATCAGGGATTAAGTCCCGGCTGCAGCATTTGCGGATTTCTACCAAGCTGACCCTGGTACAGGTGGCTATACTGGCGGTTATCCTGTTCATCACCCACACGATAACCACGGTGGGTCTGTATTTCACCGTCTATCATCAGGCCTGGTCAGAGCTGGAACAGACGATAGAAAATACCCTGCTGGCCATTGAACTGGCGGATCCGGAGAAAATGCCCCCAATGGGGCCGCCATTGCCGGAGGTGAGGCAGGGCAGGCACCGGGGCCACAGCATGAGCCGTCATAACTCGGTCATGGACAGGCTGCCAATGCAGGGAATGCGGCAAATTGACGATACTCCGGCCAACAAACGGGCAAGGTTTATCCGCAGTATCAGAGATGAGGGATCGATTATTCCCGGAGTCGTTCTCCGGGTGGTCAATGAGGATGGGGTGCTGGTCTATGATGGGGCCCAGAATTTTCCCTCCCTGGAGGATGTCCGGTCCAATATCGTAGAGAAAAAACCTTTTTGGCTCATTGGGAATGCAACCCGGGAAATTTCGGCCTTTGATAATTATTACCTGTATTATGACGTGCGGAAGGTGGGTTGGAACGGAACGGACTATGAGCTTCATTTTTTGCGGGCCATCACGGCCGAGCGGCAGTTCCTGGAGAATCTCCAATACATAGTTCTGGGGGCCTGCCTCATCGGAATCGGCATTGCCGTTTTTGCGGGCATGGCAGTGAGCAAGCGGACTTTGCAGCCTATCGCTACCATTACCCGAGCGGCCAGAGAAATGGAGGTGGGGGATCTGTCGAAGCGGATACCGGCCTCTGAGGTACATGATGAGCTGTCAGAGCTGATCGACACCTTCAACCATATGCTGGAGAGGCTGGAGCAGGGCTTTGAGCACGAGCGGGCCTTCGTTTCCGATGCCTCCCACGAGCTGAGGACGCCGGTGACGGTTATCCGAGGTTATGTTGATATGCTGAAGAGCTGGGGAGTCTCTGATCCCGCGACGATGCAGGAGTGTATAGAGGCTATAAGCTCCGAGGCGGAAAATATGCAGCATCTTTTGGAAAATCTGCTGTTTTTGGCCAGAGCTGACCTGAGGCGGCAGGTGGTGAAGCTGGTTCCGGTGGATTTGGAGGAGCTTTTGACGGAAATCAGCCGAAAAGCCCGGCTGGTAACGGAAAAGCACAAGGTGATCCTGCGGGAGAACGCCCCGGCCATTGTGGAAGCCGATGAGTTCATGCTGAAGGAGCTTCTCCGGGTATTTTTGGAAAATGCCGTCAAGTACACCCCGGCTGGCGGGCGCATAGAGCTTGGCTCGGTGCGGAAGGGAGACCGGGTGACCGTCTTTGTGTCCGATAACGGCATCGGCATCGATCGGGCAGATCAGTCAAAGGTGTTCGATCGGTTTTTCCGGGTGGATAAGGCCAGATGCCACACAGACGGCGGGAGGGGTAAGTCCGGTACCGGTCTGGGGCTGTCTATTGCCAGAGAAATATCCAGGATTCACGGCTTTGAGCTGGTGCTGGAAAGTGAGCTGGGAAAGGGAACCAGGCTAAGCTTTACCATGCCCTGCCTCGATACGGAGGAAGCAGTGCGGGCAATGGAGGAAGGCATACAGGATAGAATGTAAAATGAGAGGAAATAGATTATGACGGGATGGACGGCCCTGAAGGTGGCTGATGAATTTGTATTTGCCATGAAGGAGCTGGGGTTTACCGAGCCCGCGCCGGTGCAGGAGAAGGCCATACCCCGCCAGCTGGCAGGCGATAATCTGGTGGTGACGGCGCCTACCGGTACGGGAAAGACACTGGCTTTTCTGGCCCCGCTGTTCAGCAGGCTTGACAGTCGCAGGCAGGAGGTTCAGGCGGTTATCCTTGCGCCTACTTACGAGCTTTGTCTTCAGATCACCGGCGTCTTAGAGCAGCTGGCCGCGGCGGGGGCAGACTCTTTGAAGGCGCAGCAGCTGATCGGCGGAGCCAATATCAACCGCCAGATAGAAAAGCTGAAAAAGAAGCCCCAGATCATCGTGGGCTCACCGGGACGGATCATCGAGCTGGCCAGGCTGAAAAAGCTGAAGCTTGGGGAGGTCAGGGTACTGATCCTGGATGAGTTTGACCGGCTGCTGGACGATCAGAATCTGGCGATTCTGGCGGACCTGATGAAGCTGCTGCCAACCGTGGATAAATTGCAGACCCTGTGCTTTTCGGCTACCGCGTCGCCAAAATCATTGGAGCGGGTCAGTTTTCTTGGAAACCCGGAGCATTTGTCCATCGGCGGAAAGCTGGCGATGCCGGAGGGGATCACCCACTATGTCCGCCAGTGTCCCTTCCGGGAGAAGATCGATAATATCCGCCGCCTCGTCCGCAGTCTGGAGGTAAAGCGGGGGCTGGTATTTATCGGTCGAAGCTCCAATGTGGAATGGGTCTGCAAAAAGCTCGCCTATGAAGGGCTGAAGGTGGCCTCGCTGGTGGGCAGGCAGGATAAGCAGGAGCGTCAGTCGGCGGTGGCGGCTCTGAAGTCCGGGCGGGCCAGGCTGCTGCTGACTACGGATTTGGCCGCCCGGGGCCTCGATATTCCGGAGGTTGACGTGGTGTTTAACCTGGATCTGCCCGACACGGCCGCCATGTATCTGCACCGGGCAGGCCGTACCGGCCGGGCCGGTGCAGAAGGAATGGTGGTAACCCTGTTGGATCCCCGGGAAAGGGAAAAGTTCCAGACTGTTGCCCGAAAGCTTAATATAAAGCCCCGGCTGTTAAAGGGTAATTGACTGTACAAACGGTACAGGACTGTATAAGACCGTAAAACTGTATTGAGGAGAAAAGGATTTTCATGGATCTGTTTACGCTTCTGTTTGACGTGCTGGTAATAATTTTCCTGATTTTTATGAATGGCTTCTTTGTGGCGGCGGAATTTGCCGTGGCGAAGGTCCGCCCCAGCCAGTTGGAAATGCTTTGCCAGCAGGGTAACAGGCAGGCGGGCTACGCAAAGAAGCTGGTGGATCATATCGATATTTCCCTGTCGGTGACCCAGCTGGGCATCACTTTCACCTCCCTGGGTCTTGGCTGGGTGGGCGAGCCGATGGTGGCGGCCTGGATCATGCCGGTGTGCCTCAGTTTGGGACTGGGAGAAGCTGTGGGCCATACAGTGTCCTTTACCCTGGCTTTTGCGGCTATTACTGCTTCCCACATTGTACTGGGGGAGCTGGTGCCGAAGAATATGGCGATTCAGTCGTCCGAAAGGGTGACGCTGATGATCGCGGCCCCCCTGCTGCTGTTTCAGAAGCTCACCTTCCCCTTTGTCTGGTTCCTGAATAATGTAGCCAACACGGTTGCAGGCTGGATGGGTCTGCCCGTTGTTACGGAGGCGGAAGAGGCTCACTCGGAGGATGAGATCCGCATTCTCATGGAGGAAAGCCACAAGCAGGGCTTCATCGATAAGACGGAGTTCGATTTCGTGGATAATGTGTTTGAGTTTTCCGATACTGACGTGCGGGATATTATGACCCCCCGGACAGAAATGATTTGCCTTTACCTTGAGGACAGCATTGAGGAGAATATCCGGGTGGCTGTCCGGGAGCAGAGGACCCGCTATCCCATCTGCCGGGAGGGCAAGGATGATATAATCGGGTTCCTCCATACGAAGGACCTGCTGGACGCCATTACCAATGGCCGCCGTCCGAACCTCCGCCGCCTGGCCCGCCGGGCTCTGGTGGTGCCGGAGTCTATGTCCGTGTCAAGGCTCCTGAAAACGATGCAGAAGACCCGCTCCCAGCTGGCCATCGTGGTAGATGAGTACGGCGGCACTGCCGGAATGGCAACTATCGAGGATATAATCGAGGAGCTGGTAGGCGAAATCCAGGATGAGTTTGATAACGAGCGGGCCAGCGTGGAGGAGAAAGGCCCGGGCCTGTACTCCGTCTGGGGGCGGCTGTCTATCGAAGAGGTAAACGAGGAGCTGAACCTTCATATCGACGATGAAAATGTCGACACCCTTGGCGGCTGGCTGTACAGCCAGATAGAGGCCCCGCCGGTGGTGGGCGCCAGCGCCGTTACAGAAGAAGCGGAGTACACCGTAGAGGAGGTAGAGCGGATGAGTATTACCCGGGTCACGGTGCGGGTAAAGGAAGGCCGGCCGGAAGGCGCGGCTGAGGCGGAATCCCGGGCTGAAACTGTAGAAAAGGGTGATGACTGATGGCGGTCATGATTGATAACCATGTGGTGCAGACGGCGGCCAGCTCTTTTGCTATCGGTACGGATAACCTGCGCAGAATTGAGTCGGCCTTCATCTATGATTTGGACAGGGGAGTTGATGGGATGGAACCATCTTCCCTGAAAATGCTGCCGTCCTTCCTTGACCTGCCCACCGGCCGGGAGGAAGGAGACGCTCTGGCTCTTGATTTTGGGGGAACAAATGTGAGAGCCCGCCTCTATCATATCGAAAATGGCAAGGCTGCCGTTCTGAGGGAGTCAGCGAGACGCCTCAGGGAGTTTGACCGGGAGAATGCTCTCCTTTACGATTACACCAGTTCAAAAACCCGTCCGGAGGAATTATTTGACTTCATTGCCGGTATCGTGAAAGAGGCGGTAAGCGGAGATACCCAAGAGGAATATCCTTTGGGCTGGACTTTTTCCTTCCCCGCCCGGCAGGAGCGGGTCGATCAGGCAGAGCTTATCAGTTGGTCAAAGGAGATTGCCGTCCCCGGAGTAGAGGGGCAGGATGTGGTCCGGCTGCTGAGGGAAGCCCTGGAGCGGAACGGGCTGAAAAATGTCCGGATAAAGGCCGTGGTCAACGACACCATCGCCACTCTCGTTGCCGCAGCCTACAGCGACGAGAAGGTGACAGCCGCTGCCATCTACGGAACGGGGCATAATACAGGCTGCCGGGAGATGTATGTAAGGGATAAGGACCGGCCTCCCCAGCTGCTGAATCTGGAGTCCGGGGGGTTCTCCCGGCTGATGCGGACGGTTTATGATTTAGAAGTGGACGAAAGATCAGACCGGCCGGGGGCCCAGCTGCTGGAAAAAATGGTCTCCGGCCGGTATTTGGGGGCGCTGTTCACCAATGTGGCGGCCTTGTCTGTCCGGGGGGAACGGGAGGAAATACCCCCGGATTTGGAGGATCGGCTGGGCTTTACGGCGGAGGATATGTCCCGCTTTATGCTGGCGGAGGATATTGCCGAGAAAAGAAGCGTCCTGGCCGTGAAGTTTTTCCCGGCGCTGGGCAAGGGATTTTCCTTGGACCGGGCGGAAATAGCGGCCTTTAGGGGTTTGGCGGAAGCTATAACCCGAAGATCGGCCAGACTGGTGGCGGCAACCCTGTCCGCCATCGTAAGGCACAACAGCGAGACAGGAGAAATAAAGCCTCAGACCATAGCCGTTGACGGCAGCGTCTACGCCAATATGCCGGGAGTTGCTCGATTGGTGCGGGCCGCCATAGACGAGCTGTTGGGGGAAGAGGGGAAAAAGGTAGAGCTTCGCCGCCTTACGGGGGGAAGCGGATTTGGCGCCGCCATCGCGGCCCTGATGTAAAGAGCGGGAGATTGAATCATGGTAGCAGAGAAAATGCGTGAATTGGGAACAAAGCGTTCCAGTATTCGGGAGATATTTGAATTCGCAATGAAGCGGGCCGCCCTTGTGGGGCCGGAAAACGTTTATGATTTCAGCATTGGCAATCCCAACGTTCCCGCCCCGGAATACATTAAAGAGGCGATCATCGACATCATCACAAATATGCCGCCCGCCGCTGTCCACAGCTACACCGTTGCCCCCGGCGCCCTGGAGGTCCGGGAAACCCTGGCCGGGAGCATCAATGAACGGTTTGGGATGAATATCAGCGGGAAAAATCTGTTCATGACTTCGGGAGCCGCCGCCGCCATTACAATTTCCTTCAAGGCCCTGGCTGAGGAAGGGGACGAAATCGTTGCCTTTGCTCCCTATTTTCCTGAATACAAGGTTTTTGTAGAAAGCGTGGGAGCAAAGCTGGTAGTGGTCCCGGCCCAGGCAGAGGATTTCCAGATCGACTTCGCCGCGTTCCGGAAGCTGCTCAATCCCCATACCAAGGCGGTAATCGTCAACTCCCCCAACAATCCCAGCGGCGTCATTTACTCTGAGGAGACAATAAAGGAGCTGGCGGCTGTTCTCCGGGAAAAGTCCCGGGAATACGGTCATCCAATCTTCATCATTTCTGATGAGCCCTACCGGGAAATTGCCTATGACGGGCTGGATGTTCCCTATATTCCCAGGTACTACGACAACACCCTCGTGTGCTACTCCTACTCCAAATCCTTCTCCCTGCCGGGAGAGCGTATCGGCTACATCATGGTTCCCGACACGGTAGAGGACTTTGGGGCGGTTTACGGAGCCG
>CAJTSO010000001.1:39426-59028 GCA_910579115.1 uncultured Selenomonadaceae bacterium | reverse complement strand
AGCAGCCAGAGTGCTGACCCACGTGAACGCCTCCTCCCTGTTTCAGCTGGTGGTGGCCCGCTGCGCCGGTAAGCCCTCGGACATCAGCCAGTACGAGAGGAATGGAAAGCTGCTTTATGACGGGCTGAGGGCGGCGGGGATTAAGTGCCTGAAGCCCCAGGGGGCCTTCTATCTGTTTCCCCAGGCTCTGGAGGCGGACGATGAGGCCTTCTGTGAAAAGGCAAAAAAGTACGACCTCCTCTTTGTTCCCGGCTCCGGCTTCGGCTGTCCGGGCTTCGCGCGGCTTGCCTACTGCATAAGCGAGGAAACAATCCGCCGCAGCCTGCCGGTGCTGAAGAAATTTACCCGGGAAGAATACGGCGTTGACTGCTGATTAGAAATTTCCGGCCGCGGAGTAAGTAAATAAAATAATTGAAAATGTATCAGCTTGTCGACAAACAATACAAATCACCCCATCCGTGGTGTAATAGCCACGATAGGGGTGATTTGCTTATAGACTAAAGTCTATAAGCAAATGAAAAAAGCAGCCATTTATGACTGCTTTTACTTGGTTCATATTACTGTCGATAGGTTTCCATAAAACGCTCAACAATTATTACTATATATAGAGCCTGTTCTTTTGTTAAAGTTAGAGGTTTCTGTCCAGTTTCTACTTCCTTAACATCGTCCAGATTTGTGAAAAAATATGAGTTATGACATTGTTCGGACAATATTTGATATAGCCCGTATAATGGAGTGTCGTTTTGAGAAGATCTTTTCTCGCCAATATTTTGTGCCATTTCTGAAACAGATTTCCGACCACCGCTAAATCGTTTGCAACCCAGTTTATGCATCCCTTCAACTGGGTTGCAGGTAGTAAGTTTGGTGATATCAACATTAAGGCCCATATAGTCTTTTATTAGTTCAGTGTGCTTCAGCAAATATATAAATTCAATCACCTGTTCTAACATACCACGCAGAATTACGTCGGCGTGTCTTGCTTTGAAAAGTGATTGTTCACTTGATTTATATAAAAATCTTATATCGTCAAGTAAATTTTTTGAAAAAGCAATCTTCATAAAGTTTACTGAACATAAAAAACCATCTTTTTCTCTCTTGGAATTAAGTAATTGTTGGTTCGTATGTAATATTTCATTTTCTAAATCTTCCAAAAAACTATCTGTGGTATTAAAACTTTTCATAAATGCACCTCGCTTGTCGTGAAATTTATACCTTATTCTCACTATCATGACACTAAAAGTGCTTTTATGTCAAGACTTAGTACAAGTTAAAACAAGAAATTTCTGTTGGTTCAGCAAACTGCTCTAATTTTCTTCACAGATTGAGCTTTGTGTTGCTTTTCATATTCGTTAGATGAAACATAATTATAGTGGCTATGACCCTTCTTGTGTTGTAAAATGTTTCTATATACTCGAATATCAGACTGTACGCGTGCGCATAATTCTGGATCTTAAACTTGTATATTCTCGCTATTTTTGGGGCTTTTTCGTGCGTTCTCTTGTATTTTTGGCCTATATTCCCACAAATTGCTTTGTTAAAAATCAAGCCGCCTATAACCCTTGTTCTCGCTGTGAGATGGTTACAGGCGGTTCTATTGCTATACTCAAAAATAATCTTTGCCGAATTGCCAGAGGTATTGGTCAAGTTGCTTAACTGTATATTGCTCTAATCCGAAGTGGCGTTGAAACGCTCTAATAATCCTCTTGAATTTTGGATAGTCTTTTAACTCGTTGCGCTTGAAAATACAGAAACACTCTGCGTTTTTATAATGCCATAATATAGAGTCAACATAACTGTCATAGATTGGAAAAGCATCTGAATTATGAAAGCTACAATATTTGCTCGCAAATGAATAGTGATTGGTATGGCTGGCCTTGCCGTTTATCATGTAATCAACGCCCATTAGTTCATTGACAAGTTTTTCATCACCCGCCTGAAGCCGCTGGTCAATGCCAAGTGAAAGGATGCGGTGTGCAACTGGATAAATTGATGTAATACGGGTGTTATAGACGGTATTCAGTGCGGCGGCTTTCAGAATAATGTCGTCTATCGACTGATTATAAGGTAGAGTTTGTGTAAACAGTTCTTTTAACACGGCCTCTGGCCTGGACAGGTCAGCAGTTGTACGCCATTTTTGTAAATATTTCTCTACCTCGTCGCAGGATGGTCGAGGGATAGAAACAACGGGAGCAACTAATATCTCCGCTCCATTTTTGGGGTAGGGAGAAACACGCTCACTAATCCACTGTTTCGCCATTTTAATGCTTTCCGCCTGTTCAATGGTTTTGGTGTCAAAGTCTATAACAAGATACGAGTATTGAGGGGTGGCGCTGGCTCGGTAAAGTATCATAGCCGCATATCTTTTCTCACTATGCACCGCCAATTCAAAAAAGCCTTTAATATTATCAATTACTGCAAATTGTTCATCTGTCAGTACGCGATCTGCTTGGAGTTTCTTTTTGCTCGTATAGGCCGTGAAATCGCTCATATATTCGTCTCCATTTTATGGCGTTTTCGGCATTATATCACAGCATAAGGGAGAAAGCCAATACAAGATTGCTTGTTAAACAGCATTTCTCGCCGCTCTCGTTTCTTCTCTAACCCTTTAGCGCACAGCGCAACAAATAACACAAGAAAAGAAGAACCGCTTGTTGCCGTTGCTCTCGTTGGGGAGACGGCTACAAGCGGTTTTGTTTTCGTTATACAAAAAAGAGACGGTAAAACCGTCTCTTTCAGACTGTAGACAAGGGCTTATGGCCCTTGAACAAACCACCCGTTTGATGGGTGGTTTTGATTTGTGCCGGAGAGAGAAATAAAATCTTGAACTACCTGAACCAAGGGATTCAGCGGTTATGTTCCGGGACGACGGCAAAAAATTCCAGATTTTCATCGCTGTCATTCAGGAGGGTATGGGCGCTTCCTTTCGGGCAGTAGTGAACAACTCCCGGAGTGAGTATCTCTTTCTTGCCGTCGCAGAGGGCGGCGCCTTTTCCGGCGGTAATGAAGATTATCTCGCTGGAGGTTTCGTGGCGGTGCTGGCCGACGGTATGGCCGGGGGCAAGACAGCCGAAAATTATTTTGTTGTCCCCATCCGCCTTTATATGGGCGAGAAGCTCCCCTTTGCCGCCTTTGAAGCCGGGAAGGCACTGGGCCGGGAGGCTGTCCTTTGTTATCAGCATGGTGGTTCCTCCATTCCTATACAGTTAGAGAAGGACAATAGGGCGTCAGCAGATTATACCGCCTCCGAGAACGATATCTCCGGCGTAAAACACCACGGATTGGCCGGGAGTGACGGCTCTCACCGGGGCGTCAAACCTTACGCTGACCCGTCCGCAGGGAAGCAGGGTCACGGCGGCGGGACTGCCCTGATGGCCGTAGCGGATTTTGGCGGTGACTTTCAGGAGACTTTCGGGCGGGAGGCCGTTGATCCAGTTTACCTCCTGAGCCGTAAGCTCCCGGGAGAATACGCTGTCTGCCTCGCCCACTATAACCCTGTGGTTTTCCGCATCCAGGGCTTTGACGAAAAGGGGTTCGCTGTAGGCGATGCCGAGACCTTTTCGCTGTCCGATGGTGTAGAGAGGAACTCCCTGATGATGTCCCAGTACCTGGCCGCTTTCGTGGAGGATTTCCCCCGGCTTCAGGCAGGCGGGGTTATGGGCTTTGATGAAGGCGTAATAATCATCGTCGGGGATAAAGCAGATTTCCTGACTTTCCCGTTTTTGGGCCACCGGCAGGCTAAATTTGGCCGCCAGCTCCCTCACCTGGGGCTTCGAGTAGTGACCCAGGGGGAGATGGATATGGTCAATGGCTTCCTGAGTGAGCTGGTAGAGCATATAGGACTGGTCTTTCTTTTGGTCAACGGCTCTGGCCAGACGGTTTTGGCCGCTTTCGTCGGTCAGAATGCGGGCGTAGTGGCCGGTGGCCATGCGCTGGCAGCCAAGACCGGCGGCAATATTTCGCAGTTTACCGAACTTTATGTGACGGTTACAAAAAATACAGGGGTTGGGAGTCAACCCCGCGCCGTACTGTCGGAGAAAGGGCTGGATAACCTTGACCGAAAATTCCTCCCGCAGGTCTGCTGTATGGTGGCTGATGCCGAGAATGTCGCAGACCCGGCGGGCGTCGTCCAGGGCGGAGGCGGTTTCTCCCGCCCGGGTCAGCACAGGCCGGTTTTCGTTTGTAAGTATCAGGGTTATGCCGATTACCTCGTATCCCTGCTCCTTTAGCAGGGCGGCGGCGACGGAGCTGTCTACGCCGCCGGACATGGCTACGGCAATTTTAGGCTGCATTGTCATGATGTCAGGTTCCTTTTTTATCAATTTTATAAAATTAACGGAAACATGGCAACAGAAAAGTTTACAAGATAGGAAAAGGGTGCAATAATATCCGGGAGCATAGTTAAGAAAATATTTTATTGGACTATCCGGAAAGGGAGAAAAATATGGCGATTGAGAGAGTGAGAGAGTATTTCCGGGGCTTTGGGCTAGAGGACCGGATCATTGAGTTCGAGTCTTCCTCGGAGACGGTGGAGCTGGCAGCGGCGGCCGTGGGCTGTGAGCCCAAACGGATCGCAAAGACCATGGCGTTCATGGTGGGTGAGCAGCCGATCCTCGTGGTCATGGCGGGGGATGCCCGCATCGCCAATCCCAAGTTCAAGGCCGAGTTTGCCACGAAGCCGAAAATGATAGCCCCGCCGGAGCTGCCGGGACTGATCGGCCACGAAATGGGCGGGGTCTGTCCCTTTGGGATCAGGGAAGGGGTGGCGGTATATCTCGATGAGTCCCTGAGCCGCTTCGCTACGGTGTTCCCCGCGGCGGGCAGCGGCAACAGCGCCATTGAACTGAACCTGGCGGAGCTGGAGAAGTATTCCAATAGCGTTAAGTGGGTCGATATCGGTAAAGATTGGGAATAGTCATAAAGTTCAGGTATGGCTGCCGGGAAGGGCGGCTAAAGGCTGCGTTTGCAGGCAGAAAAAAAGGATGACGCTAAAATGACCGGTCATTTCAGCGTCATCCTTTTTTTGATTGATTAACTCACTTAGTGAGTGTCATGCACGCGACCTTAGCGATTGCCGAGCGCGGCGGTGGCAGAGCTTAGGGAGTCGCATTGACTAACTCACTTAATAAGTCCGAGTGAAACGACGGACGAATTTAGTGAGTGTCATGCACGGGGCCTTAGAGATTGCCGGGCGCGGCGGTGGCAGAGCTTAGGGAGTCGCGTTTCGTCAATCATGCCCGGCCGTTGCAGCCCAGAACATTGACGAGCTTGTGCTTGACCAGCTCCTTGATGTAGGTCCGGGCGGGGGAGAGGTATTCCCGGGGGTCAAAGGCAGCCGGATGAGCGGTTTGATACTCACGGATACCGGCGGTCATGGCCAGGCGAAGGTCGGAGTCGATGTTTATTTTGCAGACGGCAGACTTGGCCGCTTTTCTCAGCTGATCCTCAGGGATGCCGATAGCGTCATCCAGCGCGCCGCCGTTTTCGTTGATGATCTTTACGTACTTGGGAATGACGGAGGAGGCTCCGTGGAGGACGATGGGGAAGTTGGGGAGGCGCTTTTCGATCTCGGCGAGGATGTCGAAGCGGAGCTCAGGGGGAACCAGCACGCCGTCGGCATTGCGGGTACACTGCTCCGGCTTAAATTTGAAAGCCCCGTGGCTGGTACCGATGGCAATCGCCAGGGAGTCTACTCCGGTGCGGCTGACGAATTCCTCTACTTCCTCCGGGCGGGTGTAGCTTGCATCCGCGGCGCTTACCTTCACGTCATCCTCGATGCCAGCCAGCTTGCCCAGCTCCCCTTCAACCACGACGCCGTGGGCATGGGCATACTCCACCACCTTCTTTGTGAGGGCGACGTTATCCTCAAAGGAGTGCTTGGAGCCGTCGATCATGACAGAGGTAAAGCCCCCGTCAATACAGGATTTGCAGATTTCAAAATCGGCACCGTGATCCAAATGGAGGGCGATTGGCAGATCAGTATCCTCAATGGCTGCTTCCACCAGCTTAACGAGGTAAGCATGCTTGGCGTATTTGCGGGCGCCGGCACTTACCTGGAGGATAAGGGGAGCCTTTTCTTCGGCAGCCGCCTCCGTAATACCCTGAATTATCTCCATGTTGTTCACATTGAAGGCGCCGATGGCATAACCGCCTTCATAGGCCTTCTTAAACATATCAGTTGTTGTAACGAGTGGCATTGGTATACCTCCTTAAATTTAGTCTTCCAGCTGGTATTATTATATCATAATTCAGGAAAACCCGGTAGATAAATACAGAAAACATTGAGTAAAATTTTGGGAATTTGCCTGATTGGAGGATTTGGCAATTTTATGGCCTGATTTTGAAAATATTGCTTTACAAATGGAGAAGGGGATGATAATATGTCCCCAGTGAAAAGCCTATAGCGTATTGGCAGCGTCGCCATACAGCATTCTTCATAACCCAAGCGTGGCTGTGACAGAATTTGTTGTGTGGTATTTTTGTTTATCTGGAAATTTTTATAAAAGGTGGTAATGGCAATGACAGAACTTCTTTATGTAATCAAGGCGAACACCCCGAAGGAAGAAATCCTGGCGACACTGAAGGCTCATCCGGAAATCAAATTCGTTTCCCTGGTGGGTATCGACCTGGCGGGTAATGATACCGATGAGAAGATCCCCATCAGCCTTTTCCTGAAGGATATAGATGAGTTTTACGCCGGTACCGCGGTTCAGACTGACGGCTCCTCCGTCGTTCTGCCGGGTATCGCGACGCTGAATAACGCAAAGGTTGATATGCCTGTGGACCCCACCGTCAACTGGTTTGTAGATTACAATTACGAGCACTGCGACGAAGAAACCGGCCTGCCCATCGGCTCTCTCCGGATTCCGGCCTTTCTCATTCATGACGGCAAGCGGATCGATTCCCGGGCCATTCTCATGGATACTTTGCAGTACGTAAAGGAAAAACTTATCGATATGTTCCAGAAGAACCCGAAGGTCTCAGGTCTGGAGCACATTGACGGGCGGGATGTGGTAGACATCCAGTTCACCAGCGCTACGGAGCTGGAATTCTGGGTGAAGACTCCCCTGGAAGAGGCTGACATTGCCGAGATGAGTGCCTCTCAGGTCATGCAGGAGCAGTACTGGCAGCGTACCCGTGGGGCGGTGCGAACCGCCCTTGAGCAGGCGGTCATCATGCTTGACGAGTACGGCCTTGGGGCGGAAATGGGCCACAAGGAAGTGGGCGGTATCAAGTCCCACATCGATGAGACCGGCCGGATGAACCATGTCTGCGAGCAGTGCGAAATCGACTGGAAATTTTCCGATGCTTTGCAGGCCGCCGACAATGAACTGATGGTTCGCACCCTGGTTAAGGAGGTCTTCAGGGAGAATGGCCTGGAAGTAAACTTCAAGGCCAAACCCATGATCGGCCTGGCCGGAAATGGCGAACATACCCATATAGGTATGGCAGCCGTTCTGAAGAATGGCAAGACCGTGAACCTGTTCAGCCCTACCGTCCTCAGCGAGAATTTCCTTTCCACTATCGGCTACGCCGCTATTATGGGTCTCCTGAAGAACTATGAAGTCATCAACCCTATCGTATCGGCTACCAATGATTCCCTCAACCGGCTGAAGCCCGGCTTTGAGGCTCCGGTCTGCATCGTTACCAGCCTTGGGCATAAGCCGGAGATTCCCTCCCGCAACCGGACGATTCTGGCCGGTCTTGTTCGGGATGCCAAGAACCCTTACGCTACCCGCTTCGAGCTTCGGGCCTGCAACCCTTACACCAATACATATCTCGTTCTTGCCGCCATTTACTCAGCCATTCTCGACGGGATAATGAGCACTGTCGGTCGGACCATGGACGAGATGCTGAAGGAAATTTCCAAGCAGGCCGGGGAGCCCGGCTTCTATCTGGAAAAGGATCGGGCCTACCGCTCTGAGGAGAACGTGTTTGAGGATTACACTGAGGAAGAGCGGGACCGCCTCTTCGGAGCCCCGCCGGTCACTGTTTGGGAAAATATGCAGGGCTTCCGGAACTATCCGGAAAAGCTGGCGGCTATCACTGCCGGCGGCGCTATCAATGAGCGGATCATCGAGTCCTTCACGGAAGGGGCGCTTCTCCGTTGGAAGACGGAGCTGATAAGCCGCATCATCCCCGAGAACCGGGCGCTTGTCGCCAGGATGACGGAGATCAGGGGCGGGGTCACTACCGATCTGGACGCCTACAACTGGACGAAGGTGAACAATCTCCGCACCAGGCTGGCCAAGGACAGCATCGACGATAAGTCAATCTTTACCCTATTGACCAACGCCCTTGACAGCGGCGACTATCAGACTGCTTCCGGTCTCCAGGTGGAGATGTATGACAAGATGGAAGAGCTGAAAGCGACCTACGACGCCTACAAGAAGAATATGATCTAATAATAATAAACGCAAAAGAACCCCTGACAAGAGAGATGTAATGTAAAGAAATTACATCTCTCTTACTATTTGCACTGTCAAGGGAATAAAAATGTAAAATCACTTGCCTAATAATAACTGAACAGGCATAATAACACTGAGTTATTATTGCGTTAGATGATGATTTAACATTTTATTGAGGATGGATTGATATGGACAAAAAAACAAATACTGAAAAATTTCGGGCTTCCTATCAATTTTTTCTTGAAATGCAGGAGAAGCGGATGCTGTTTTCAAGTGAAGATATTTCAAGAGCAACTGGGTGGAGCAAAAGTACAATAAAGACATATCGTTCAAAAAAATGGGCCGATATACTCATAAGTAAATCGAATAAGATGTTTATGGCTAACTTGAAAGCATATACCGAAGATGCATATGTGCGAATGATGTCCCAAAATTACAAGCAAAGCATTGATCCATTTAGGCCTGAATTATCTGAATGTGTTGAAGAGCTTGTTGTTAAAGCGCGAGATTGTGCTATTCTTGCAATCGATATTTATAATAGACCAATCGCTGCATTTCGCTCCCAAGGTTATATAGTGTTAATGATAATTGCATGGACTTCTCTTTTTCATGCAATCTATGAGCAAAATGATGATGACTATTTTTATAAAGATAAGCAAGGGAACCCTATGTTAATTGATGGGGACAAAAAGGCTTGGGAATTAGACCGTTGCATTGATAAGTGCGATAATATGATTTCAGAAGCGGTGAAACAAAATCTTCGACTATTTATCTTACTGAGAAATAAAATTGAACATCGCTATGTTCCCGCTTTTGACCTTGATATCTTTGGCGAGTGCCAAGCCATGTTACTAAATTTTGAAACTCTTTTGACAGATAAATTTGGAACGTACTATGCGTTAAATAATACTTTGTCTTTTCCTCTTCAAATTTCTTCGACCCGTAACCATGAGCAAACGAAAGCAATTAAAAAGGTAGAATCAAAGCACTATTTGGAATTAAAAAATTATATTGATTCCTACCGTACTTCCTTAGAGGATACGGTTTATGCTGATAACCAGTACAGCTTTAGAATTTTCCTTGTTCCACAGATGGGAAATCACAAAAATTCCTCTGATTGTGCAATAGAATTCATCCGTTATGATCCAGAGCATCCAGAAGAATTCGATGCAATTAAAAGGAATATTGCACTAATTCGGGAAAAACGTGTTCCTGTTGCCAATCAGGGAAAATTGAAGCCCAAGATGGTCTGTGATAAGTTGTCTAAGCGGTTAGGGATAACGGTTAATCTGACCTTACATACTTCAGCTTGGAAATATTATGGGGTGAGAAAACCGGGAGAGCAAGATAACTGTAAGGTGGATTATTGTCAATTTGATGAGGCTCATCGGGACTATGTGTATACCCAAGCTTGGGTTGATTTTTTGGCTGAAAGGCTAAGTGATCCAGTCGAATTGGAGAAAGTAAGAAATTTCCGATGATAGGGGGTATTTTGGGGGATAGCTCAAGAGTTACAGTGGTGGCTAGTTAAAAGAGAATGGCTATCCTGAAATAGCAGAAATGATTGAGGGTATTCAGGCAGAATGGAAAAACACTGGAAAACGCACAAGGCGTAATTGGTGGGCAATCTTGTCTAGTGGGAAAATGGTGCTTCTCGTACAATTTATGGATGGAGACTTCCTGTCCTGCAAGTTGCTCAAATCCGTCAAGGAAAAGCTATTACGGATAATGCACTAAAGTCAACGCAAGAACTTATAGATACCCCTCATGTTTTCAACAATGGAAGATGGAAAAATATAATGCAGGCAATAATGCCAATTCAAGTAAGGAGAGTGGGCTAGGTGGCCAAAAATAAGTTGGTTTCTCCAGTTTTAAAATGGGTGGGGGGGAAGCGACAACTTTTAGATGAAATTACGCCGTTATTGCCCAGACAGATTTCTACATACTGTGAACCTTTTTTTGGCGGGGGCGCAGTTCTTTTTGCCCGACAACCTAAAAATGCTGTTATTAATGATCTTAATGGCGATTTGATGTTGGTGTATGAGGTTATCCGAGATAATGTTGAATCGTTGATCGCTGCTTTACAGGAACATGAAAATACACCAGAGCATTTTTACCAAGTAAGGGATTTGGATAGAGACAAAGAATCCTACAAACTGTTATCCAAAATTGAAAAAGCATCCAGAATCATATATTTGAATAAAACTTGTTATAATGGTCTGTTTCGGGTAAATGCATCCGGTGAATTTAACTCGCCGTTTGGTCACTACAAAAAGCCTAACATCGTAAATGAACCTGTGTTACGAGCTGTGAGCAAATATCTATTTTCCTCTAACATCCAGCTATTTAGTGAAGATTTTGCTACTATAATCCAACGTATTCCAAGAGGCGGGTTTGTTTATCTTGATCCTCCTTATGACCCAGTTTCTGATACTGCAAGTTTTACGGGCTATAACAAAGGCGGTTTTGGCAGAGCTGAGCAAATTCGATTGAAAGAATGTTGTGATGTCCTGACTCAGCGAGGAGTTAAATTTTTGCTTTCCAATTCAGCGACTGTCTTTATCCGGGAACTATATGCAGAATATACTATTAAAACAGTGTACGCAAAACGTGCCATCAATTCAGATGCTGACAAACGTGGTGCTGTTCAGGAGGTGCTAATTCGAAATTATGGGGCTAAATGATAGAGCGTGGGAACAGCTTTTTGATAAATATCGCATTTTGGACGAAATAGCCGACAACGGGTCGTTTATAATATCCGCAGAGCAAATCAAAGAATTCCGTGAGCCAAGGCTGATGACCAAGTTTGACCATAAGGTCAATTTGCCCCAAATTTTTGGTGACAACAGTTTAGCAATTCTCCCTATAACCCGCGGTGACTATATAATCTCCTCTTTTGGCGCATACAAAGAATTTGAAGCACCGTCTGGAGACGTTCAAAGGGTTTCTATTCCGGCCTACATTCAAAGTTTAATGCCGAAATTCCTTATAAGTGAAGCAATATCCCTAAATTGTGCTTACGCTTGTGGGATATTGAATGATTTTCTGGAAGACGAGCATATTGTTTCTACAGTTAGCGGACGAATGGGATCTGGTGATTTTGAATTCGATATTAGCACTTCGTTTGGAGCAAAACGGTTATTTGTCAGTAACTCTCAAATTGAAATAGATGCTGCCTATGAAGGAATCAATTATCTTTCACTATTTGAGGCAAAAAGAGACTTATCTGATGACTTTTTGATTCGACAATTGTACTATCCTTTCCGAGTTTGGAGCAGTAGGGTAACAAAGCCTGTTAAGCCTGTGTTTTTAATTTTCTCCAATGGAATTTTTTACCTATATCAGTATCAATTTGAAATTCCGGGAAATTATAACTCTTTGCGCCTGATTAAACAGAAGAACTACATAATTGAAACGGAAATAGCTCTATCTGATATTGAAAATCTTTTATATACTGTTCGCTTTGAGCAAGAACCTGATATACCTTTTCCACAGGCAAACAGTATGGCGAGGATTATTAACTTGATCGAGTTACTTAATACAAGACCGATGACAAAAGATGATATTACTTCGGAATACGCTTTCGACAGCCGCCAGACCAATTATTATACTGACGCAGGTCGCTATCTTGGTCTCATAGATAAAGAGCGAGACAGTGCGAGGAATATTGTTTTCAAACTTTCTCAGCTGGGGCAACATATCATGAAACTGCCCCATAAAGATAGACAACTCGCTATTGCTGCTCAGATTCTTCAGCATCAAGCATTCAAAGATACGCTAAAGTTTCATTTGCAATATGGTGAGATACCGGATGCAGGTACCATTGTTCAGATTATGAAAGCGGCTGAATTATATCATGTTGATGCCGACAGCACATATTACCGTCGTTCTTCCACAATTATTGGCTGGATTAACTGGATTTTGGGGTTAATTGAGAAACCCTAAAAGATAATAAATGAAACCGCTATGAAAAGAATAATATTAGACAAAGGGATTTAGAAAATTTCCAGTTAGAAACTACTTCGAGCTGGAGTTTTCCAGAACACGGGAATTGGGCAACGCACAATGGAAAATGGCGAGGCAATTGGTCGCCATATGTCCCAAGAAATATTGTTTTGCGTTACTTCCAACTAAGTAATTTGATCTTAGATCAATTTGCAGATGGAGGAACTACTTTAGTTAAGGGTAAGCTGCTTAATCGTAATATTATTGTCACACGAGTACCTATTTATTTTCAAAAAAGAAAGCAAAACCGAATTTTAGGAGGTCATAGAAATGCACTGTAGACATTGCGGAGAGCCGCTGAACCAATCGCAATACGCCCAAGGTAGAACCTTGAAATCTTGCCCGAAGTGTTCTACTGAAGACGGAAAGGAACATATCTTTTATTCATACCCTGTTGCTTTTAGTCAAAGTGAAAAGCGAGCTTCTGCCAGTATTCCCGATGGAGCGCAAAGTTGGTGTACCTTGTGTCGAGGGAACGATTATGGCCGCCGTGATGGTGGCCGTCGATGCAGCGAAGTTAATTAATATTTCGATGATGCTGAGAATTTTTGTATTGGCAGACACCTGTTCCATATGATAAAACAAAATTCTGTGCAGGCTGAACTGAATACGGCTATTCAGCTGGTGCGTCTATGTACCAGCTTCTTTTTGTTGTCTTATACCGCTGCTGACATCTGAAATTTTTGTTGAAAACTGGCCGGGAAAAAGCTAGTATGAAGTCGTGTACCGTTGTTAAAGGTGAAAGGGGTATGACCATGGAAAAGATAGCGTTTATCGGAACCGGGGTAATGGGTAGAAGCATGGCCGGGCACCTGCTGAAGGCCGGTTATGAGCTTACCGTGTACAATCGGACGAAGGAAAAAGCGGCGGCGCTGATCGAGCAGGGAGCAAAATGGGCTGATGATCCGGCGGCGGCCGCCGCCAATGCGGAGGTGGTGATCTCCATCGTGGGTTATCCGGCTGACGTGGAGGAAACCTATCTGGGGGAAAAGGGTGTCCTGAGAACTCTGAAAAAGGGCGGGATAATCATCGACATGACGACCTCCAGTCCTATTCTCTGGCAGAGGATCGCCAAAGCAGCGGCCGAGAGAGGGATAGCGGCCATTGACGCGCCGGTTACCGGCGGCGACTTGGGGGCAAAAAACGCTACCCTGGCCATTCTCTGCGGCGGCGAAGAAAAAGCCTTTGAGAAAGTTAAGCCCATCCTGGCGGTAATGGGGAAAAACATCGCTCTCTTTGGCGGCGCCGGAGCCGGCCAGTATACGAAGCTGGTAAATCAGATCGCCGTGGCCGCCACTATGCTGTCAATTACGGAGTCCCTTATTTTTGCGGAGAAAGCAGGTCTTGATACGAAGCTGGTCTACGATACTATCGGCGGCGGCGCCGCCAGCTCCTGGTCCATGGCGAATCTGCTGCCCAGGATCCTGCGGGGCGATGAGGCTCCCGGCTTTATGGTAAAGCATATGGTAAAGGATCTCCGGCTGGCCCTGGAGGCGGCCCGGGAGATGAAGCTGGAGCTCCCGGCTCTGGCCCTGGCCGAAAAGCTGTATTCCCAGCTGGAAGCGAGAGGTTATGCCGATAAGGGGACTCAGACCCTGATTGCCGGTTACAGGTAACAGCAGCCTTAAATTTTTAATGAAATGGAAGAGCTTTACAGGAAACTTTAATACAGCGCTGTAAATTTATTTAGATTTTACCGTCGATGGCGGTTCCTGCATCACATATTGCAATAATAATGTATACATATTTCAAAGTCATTGCCAAAAGACGGGGCAGGTTTTATATTATTGATTTGTAAATCATGTAATAAAACCTGAAAGGGGAAAGAGAATGTCTATGACAAAGGAAGAACTTATCGAATACAACGTGGGGGAAAATCTTGATTCGCTGATGAATCTGGACCCCCGCGGCTACGGGGTCTGCCGCATTCTTTACAAGGGAAGCCGCGACTATACGGGGGAGCCTCTTTCCATTCATTCGGCAAAGGAGCTCATGAAGGTGGTAAAGCCCGGCGACCCGGTTTTTATCTTTGTCGGGTTCATACTCATTCCTCATAAATGTCCGGAGACTGACGGCATGGTCAGCATCATGATGCTTGCCCGGGCGCTGGTGCAGGCCTTCGGAGCCAAGCCCATCGTGGTCTGTCCGGAGGAAAGCGCCAGGGCTGTGGAGCAGTGCGCCGGGGTTGTGGGTCTCCATTGCTACCGGGATATTAAGACGGTTTTGGCCCTGCCCATGAGCATGGGTGTAATAGCTTTCACCAAGGCAAAAAATCAGGCCCGCCAGCAGGCGGAGCAGATTCTGGCTCAGGCCACCCCGGCGGCGGCAATTTCCGTCGAGTGCTCCGGCTCCAATGAGGATGGCGCGTACCACACGGCTTTGGGCTTTGACGTAAGCGACTTGGAGGCAAAGAGCGATATATTCTGGCAGGTTCTCCGGGAAAAGGGTATTCCCACCGTGGCCATCGGCGATCTGGGCAATGAGAATGGCATGGCGGTCATCGCCGATCATATAAAGAAGTATGTGCCCTACACGGACAAGGGTCAGTGCCAGTGCAGCTGCCATGGGGGTATTCTTGCCTCTACCGGGGCTGATAACATCATCACCGCCACCTGCTCCGACTGGGGCTGCTATGCCCTGATGGCGGCGATTTCCTACCTGAAGCGGGACAAGAAGGTAATGCCGCCGGAGGAAATGCCGGCGGAAGTTATGCGTGTCCTCTGCCGTCACAGCATCGTGGATATGACGGGTTCGCTCTTGCCAGGGGTGGATGGCTTTGACGTGCGCCTGAACGTGCTCATTATGGATCTCATGCGTCAGGTGACCCGCTACGCGATCCGTTACGAGGATCCCAACGATAACTGGTTTGGGCCGGTTCTGAAGAAGGGCTTCTTTGAGCATCACAAGTGAATCTGAATATTGACAATGACGGCGTTATGAACTGAGGGCGGGGTAACCCGCCCTTGTTGTTAAGGAAAATCGGAAACCTGTTTTCGGTATAAACGGCTGATATATATTCCTCCGAGGTGAGAATTACGGATTTGAAGGAAATAACAATAAAGCCGGCGGGAGACTCCGCCGTTCAGATATTCTGCGGCGGGGAAATATCCGAGGCAGTAGGGGACAAGGTATCTGCCCTGACGGCGGCTCTGCGGAATTTCTTTTCAAGAGGAAATGTGGCTGGCGCCGGGGAAGTTGTGCCGGCCTTTTCCTCCCTGCTGGTCCGCTACGACCCGCTGGTCACTGATTACGAGGAAATTACCTTTAGAATAGGCAAGGCGGCGGTTGACCTGGAGCTGGCCGCAGCCGGGGAAAGCCGCGGGAAGACCGTAGAGATTCCCGTGTGCTACGGAGGCGAATTTGGCGAGGATCTGGCAGATGTGGCGGCCTGCAACAATATAACGGAGCAGGAGGTCGTTGCCATTCACAGTGGCGGTCTGTACCGTCTTTATATGATTGGCTTTCTGCCGGGGTTCCCCTATTTGGGCGGGCTGGATAAGCGGATCTGCTGTCCCCGCCTCAAGTCTCCCCGGACGAAGATCCCCGCCGGGGCAGTGGGCATCGGCGGAGAGCAGACGGGAATTTATCCAATGGAGTCACCGGGGGGCTGGCGGCTCATTGGCCGGACGCCTCTGACGCTGTTTGACCCGGAGGGAATACTGCCCCTTCCCTATAAGGCCGGCGATATGATAAAATTCGTTGCCATAGACAAGGCAGAGTACGGGGAAATTGCGGCGGCCGAGGCAAAGCGGAAGGAAAAGCTCCGCCGGGATAAAGGAAAGGAGGCGGGGCGATGATAAGGATTATTTCACCTGGACCACTTACCGCTGTGCAGGACGGCGGCAGAAGAGGCTGTCAGTCTCAGGGCTACCGGGAGTGCGGCGCCGCCGATATGTATTCTCTGGAAGCGGCCAACGCAATGGTGGGAAACGATGATCTTCAGGCCGCGGCGCTGGAGATTACCATTTCCGGCGGCGTGATGGAGTTTACGGAGCCGGTGATTTTCGCGGTTACCGGCGGGGATTTTGCCCTTACGCTGGACGGGGAGAGGGTTCCGGCTCACGGGCCGGTATACGCGGGGGCAGGCAGCCGCCTGACCATTGGCCCGGCGGCAAGTGGCCTGCGGGGGTGTCTGGCTGTCTACGGGGGAATCGATGTGCCCCTGCTGCTGGGCAGCCGCTCCACTGACCTGACCTGCAGGCTGGGGGGCTATAGGGGCAGAGCTCTTAAAAAGGGGGATGAAATTCCCGTTGGCGCCTATGCTGTCAGGGGCATCCGGGATGTGGAAAAAAGAAGAGCGGCGCTGGCCGGGAGAAACCTTTTGAAGGTGGAGGCTGACCGGAGCAGACTTGTCCCTTCCGGATTGGGCAGATTTTTTCAGGGGGAACGGATAAGGGTACTGCGGGCGGTAAAAGGCCCCCAGGAGGAGTACTTTACCGAAGGCGCTCATAGAACCTTTGAGCGGTCAGTATATACGATAACCCTCCAGTCAGATAGGATGGGCTGCCGCCTGTCCGGGCCGGCGCTGGAGACGGTTCATGGCTGTGATATTATTTCCGATGGCATCGTGGGCGGCTCGGTGCAGGTTTCCTCCGATGGCCAGCCCATAATAATGCAGGCAGACCATCAGACTACCGGTGGCTATGCGAAGATCGCCACCGTTATTTCCGCTGATTTGCCGGCTCTGGCTCAGCTGAGGCCCGGGGACAAGGTGGGGTTCCGCTTTGTAAGCCCCAAAGAGGCGGTCATGACAGTCAGAGAGCTTCAGGCAGGGCTTTTGTCGTTGAAGGAGGTCTACAGATGAGCAAGGAAATAAATTATGCAAAGATGTCTCCGGCAGAGGTCCGGGGGCTTATCCGCCGGCAGAAAATAACCGGCCCCACAACCGGTATGTGTGACGGCTACGCCCAGGGCAATCTGGTAGTTTTGCCCAAGGCGCTGGCCTGGGATTTTCTCCTTTACTGTCAGCGAAATCCCCGTCCCTGTCCCCTGCTGGAGGTAATCGATGCCGGGGGCCGGGAGTTTGCGGAATTTGCCCCCGGCAGCGATGTGGCCACCGACCTTCCCCGCTACCGGGTTTACGAGGGGGGAGAGCTTACCGGAGAATATACCGATGTGTCAAAATTTTTCGAGGAGCGAGACGATTTGGTGAGCTTTCTCATCGGTTGCAGCTTCTCCTTTGAAAGCGCTCTGCTGGAGGCTGGCATACCTGTCCGGCAGATCGAGGAGGGGGTAAATGTCCCCATGTACGACACCAATGTGCCTTGCCGCTCCGCCGGAGTCTTTCACGGCAATATGGTGGTGAGTATGCGGCCCATTCCCTACCGCCAGGTAAGCGCGGCGGTGGCCATTACCGCCGCCATGCCGAGGGTTCATGGAGCGCCCCTTCAGATCGGTTCCCCGGAATCAATCGGCATAACCGATATTTCCCGGCCTGATTACGGCGACCCGGTGACCATCAGGGAGGGGGAGGTTCCCGTGTTCTGGCCCTGCGGCGTAACGCCCCAGAACGCGGTGATGCGTTCCAGGCCCGATTTTTGCATTACCCATGCTCCAGGGCACATGTTCATCAGCGATGTTAAAAATGTTTCCCTGAAGTATTGAAAGAAAAGGAGGAAATAAATTATGGCAGCGGTAGATTTGAACTGTGATCTGGGGGAAAGCTTCGGCGCCTATACCATCGGCATGGACGCTTCCCTCATGCCCTATATTACCTCCGCAAACGTAGCCTGTGGCTATCATGCCGGCGACGCCGTCGTGATGGAAAGGACGGCCAGGCTTTGCAGGGAGAATGGAGTGGCCATCGGCGCTCATCCGGGCTTTCCCGATTTGCAGGGCTTCGGCCGCCGGAATATGGCGGTGACTCCGCAGGAGGTCAAAGTCTACGTCCAGTATCAGGTGGGGGCGCTGCTGGCCTTTTGCCGGGAACAGGGGCTTAACCTCCATCATGTAAAGCCCCACGGGGCTCTCTATAACATGGCGGCGAAGGATTATGACCTGGCGGAAGGGATCTGCCTCGGCATCAGGGCCGCCGCGCCGGACACGGTGGTGCTGGGCCTCTCCGGCAGTGAAATGATAAGGGCGGCGGAAGCCGCAGGCTTGAAGGCTGCTAATGAGGTCTTTGCGGACCGGGCCTATCAGCCGGACGGGACACTGGTTCCCAGAAAGCAGCCGGGAGCCATGATCGAGGATGAGGAGGAAGCCATAGCCCGGGTCATCCGCATGGTTACCCAGGGAAAGGTAAGGGCCAACGATGGCGCCGACATATCCATCAGGGCGGATTCTGTCTGCGTTCATGGGGATAACCCCAGGGCCCTTGATTTCACCAGCCGCATAAGAAAAGCCCTGGAAGCTGCCGGGGTGGAGGTAAAGGCTTTTTAACAAAATATTGTGCCTTTTTTTGATTTGTGGTAAAATAAAAACCGTCTTTTTGAATAAGAACAGGCGATGAACGGAAGAGTAAGCTTTGCAGAGACTTCAGAGAGATTCCGGTTGGTGGGAGGGATCGTCGAAGGGGAGCCGAATTGCATCCGTGAGCCGCAGGGCCGAAGGCTGACAGTAGGTTTTGCCGTAAAGAAGGCGTTAACTTCTCAAAGCGGGTATTTCTGCTGGATGTCCAGGCAGATTTACCAAGTGGAGTGGAACCGCGCAGATGCGTCTCTATATGGGGAGGCATCTGCTTTTTTATTTGGGGGATTGCGATGGGTTTTATAAGTCGGCTGAAAAAGGATATACGGGTGGTTTTTGAACGGGATCCGGCGGCCCGCAGCGTTTTCGAGGTGGTGCTCTGCTATCAGGGGCTCCACGCCATTTGGCTGCATCGGCTGTCCCACTGGCTGTACAAAAAGGATCATATTGTGACCGCCCGCTTTATAAGCGCGCTGGGCCGGTTCTTTACCGGCATTGAAATTCATCCCGGGGCCACCATCGGCGATGGCTTGTTTATTGACCACGGCACCGGGATCGTCATTGGCGAGACGGCGGAAATCGGCAGAAATGTTACGCTTTATCAGGGAGTGACCCTGGGGGGGACCGGTAAGGAGAAGGGCAAGCGCCATCCCACTGTGGGAAACAATGTGGTAATTGCCTCCGGGGCCAAGGTGCTGGGCTCCTTCAAGGTGGGTGACCATGCTAAAATCGGCGCCGGTTCAGTGGTGCTGAAGGAGGTGCCGCCCTACGCTACCGTAGTGGG
>CAJTSO010000001.1:25108-39403 GCA_910579115.1 uncultured Selenomonadaceae bacterium | reverse complement strand
GGGGATACCGGGGAGGGTCGTCCTGCTGGACGGGGTGAAGGTAAGCTGTACCTACGGCCCCGATGGAATAAGCTGTACCCCCGTGGGAGAAGATGCTGAGATGGCTGAGGAGCTGGATGTGGATTTGGCCCATGACGAGCTGCCGGACCCGGAGGCAGAAGCCCTGGAAAAGATGAGAGCCGACATTGCGGCCTTGACCGATGAAGTAAATAGATTACGCAAGGAGCTGGAGAAAAATGGCTGAAAAAATCAAGGTTTTTAACACACTGTCCGGAACAAAGGAAGATTTCAAGCCCCTGGAGGAAGGCAAGGCCGGGATTTATGTCTGCGGCGTTACCCCCTACAACGATCCCCATATCGGAAATGCCCGTCCCTTTGTGGTCTGGGATACTATCCGCCGGTTCCTGGCCCACGCCGGGTATGAGGTCCGTTACATTCAGAATTTCACCGATGTGGACGATAAGATCATTCGGGCGGCAAATGAACAGAACGTTACCTGGAAGGATATTTCCGACAAGTATATCGACGCCTATTTCAAGGCTATGGATGCGCTGAATATCCGCCGGGCTGACGTATACCCCAGAGTATCCGACAATATTCCAGAGATTATCGAGATGGTGCAGGGGCTGGTGGATAAGGGCTGCGCCTATCCTCTGGACGGAGATGTTTACTATCGGGTAGAGAAGTTTCCGGGATACGGCAAATTAAGCGACCGGAAGCTGGAGGATATGATGGCCGGCGCCCGGGTAGAAGTGGACGGGCGCAAGGAAAACCCCATGGACTTTGCCCTTTGGAAGAGCGCAAAGCCCGGGGAACCCAGCTGGGACAGCCCCTGGGGAAAAGGCCGTCCGGGCTGGCACATCGAGTGCTCCGTAATGTCGCTGAAATATCTGGGCAAGACCTTTGATATCCACGGCGGCGGCAGTGACCTGATCTTTCCGCACCACGAAAATGAAATTGCCCAGTCTCAGGCTTATCTGGGGAATGAAAGCAGCTTTGCCCGCTATTGGGTACACAATGGCTTTATCACCATAAATCAGGAGAAGATGAGCAAGTCCCTTCATAACTTTTTTACGGTAACGGATATTCTGAAGGACTATCCCGGCGAGGTTATCCGCTTCTTCATTCTCGGTACCCATTACCGCAGTCCGCTTGATTTCAGCGATGCCCACCTGAAGGATGCGCAGGCCGGTCTGGCCAGACTGAGCAATGCGAAATCCTGCGCGGAGGAACTGACCAGAAAGACTGGGGGCGGTGATACGGCGGAGGGACTGCTGGCCATGGCCCAGCAGATCCGCGATGATTTCTACCTGGCAATGGCCGATGATTTCAACACGGCGCTGGCCATCAGTCATATCTTCGAGCTGGCAAAGGAGATCAACGTTTATTACAACAAGGTCATGAATGCCGGGGAAGACTACGATGCCGAAAACTTTGCCGCCGTAAAGGCAATATTTGATGAACTCACCGAGATCATTGGCATTTTGGAGCAGCAGCAGCCGGCGGTAGATGATGAGGAAGCGGCCGAGATCGAAAAACTGCTGGCCGAGCGGCTGGAAGCCCGGAAGAATAAGGACTGGGCCCGGGCCGACGCCATCCGCGACGGCTTGAAGAAGCGGGGAATCGTCATTGAAGATTCCGCCGGCGGCTCCCGTTGGAAAAGGGCGTAAGCTATGACCTTTGAGCATTTTTCCCAGCTGGTAGAGGGAATGTTTCCACCTGATGGCAGCCAGCGTTATGACAGCCTGGAGGTTCGGGAGCTCAGCCCGCTGATAACCGCGTATGTAGGAGACGCTTATTATCATCTCTTCGTCCGGACAAGGCTTCTTGCCTATGAGCAGAAGGCAGTGCGGGTGCTGAATGAATTCAGCGCAAAGCTGGTTTCGGCCAATATGCAGGCTCAATCCTACCGGGCCATAGAGGACAGCCTTACCGATGAGGAAAGGGAGATATTCCGCCGGGGGCGCAATGCCCACAGCCATGCCCCCCGCCGATCTGCCTCCGTAGCCGATTATCATGCCAGTACAGGGTTTGAAGCCATTCTGGGGACCCTCTACCTCACAAAGCAGTTTGAAAGGTTGCAGGAGATCGCCCAATTATCATTTTCCGCGGCAGTAGAAATTATTAAGGCGCAAAAAGAAGGAGGCAAATCATGATAAATGTAAAGCTCTTGGAATACACCCCTGATCCGGAGCGGGTGGTGGCTATGGGGGCCCGCCTTTGCTACTCCGCCAGAGGCCCTGAGGGGCTGGCGGAAAGCCTGGCTGACGAAGAAATCGGCCGCATGGTTGCCATGCTGACGGAAATGGGCCATGCCTCGGTCTTTGAGCACGTGAGCTTCACCTTTGGAATTGAAGGAGTTTCCCGGGTGCTGACTCATCAACTGGTGCGCCACCGGATCGCTTCCTATTCCCAGCAGTCCCAGCGATATGTGGCGGCCCATGACTTTGCCTATGTTACGCCGCCTTCCATCGGGGAAAACCCTGAGGCAAAGGAAAAATACGATGAACTGATGAAGGAAATCCGCCGGGCCTACGATGAATTCGTTGCGGCGGGAATCCCCAAGGAGGATGCCCGCTACCTCCTTACCAATGCCGCCGAAACGAAAATCCTGGTGACTATGAACGCCCGCTCCCTCATGCATTTCTTTAACCTGCGCTGTTGCTACCGGGCCCAGTGGGAAATAAGGGAAATGGCAAACCTGATGCTGGCGGAGGTGAAGAAGGCAGCCCCCCGGCTATTCAGGAACGCAGGAGCCTCCTGCGTCAACACCGGCCGCTGCCCGGAGGGGAAAATGACCTGCGGCCACTTTGCCGAAATGATAAAGCTGCGGGAAAATTAAGGCGGCAGGCTATGAGCTTTGTAGATAAAAGAAAAGAAAAATTACAGGCAGCCCGTTCCTCAAAGGAACGACGGGGGAATTTTCCAAAACCGGCCGGGACAACCCGGGGGGAAGGAGTAAATCGGCCCGTTGAACCAGCGCGGCTGCCGGAGGATATTCTCGTTGGACGCAATGCCGTTACCGAAGCGCTGAAGAATACCAGGCGGGTAAACCGTCTGTTCATTGCTGAGAGGACCGGGACGAAGAACGGTGACGGCTCCTTGGGGGAGATTATCGCGCTGGCCAGGGAGAAAAAGGTAAAATTTGAGACAGTCCCTCGGGAAACCATCGAGGGAATCGCCTCTGGCCACCGTCATCAGGGAGTTATCGCCTACGTTGCCCCGGTGGAGTACGCCGACCTGGACGAGGTGGTCAATGGGGCGGCGGCCAAAGAAGCGCCCCTGTTGATTTTGCTGGACGGGATAGAGGATCCCCATAATCTGGGGGCGATCCTCCGCACCGCCGATGCCGTTGGCGCGGATGGAGTCCTCCTGCCCCGTCATCACAGCGTGCCCCTGAATGCCACCGTGGCCAAGACCTCCGCCGGAGCTATCGAGTACGTGCCGGTGGCCAGGATCGGCAATATCGCCCAAACCTTGAAAGAGCTGAAGAAAAAGGGCTTCTGGGTCTACGGAGCCGATATGGATGGAGACTGCGACTACGACAAGGCAGACTTCACCGGCCCCGTGGTGCTGATAATCGGCAGCGAGGGGCAGGGGATGGCCCGCCTTACGAGAGAAAACTGCGATACCATCGTCAGCCTGCCCATGGCAGGAAAGATAAATTCGCTCAATGCTTCCGTGGCTGGGGCAATTCTTATGTATGAGGTCAGCCGTCAGCGCCGAAGCGGTAAATAAAAGGAGCAAATTATGGCAAAGCCCGAGACCCATTACCTTATTGACGGATACAATGTTATCCACTCCTGGCCAGACCTGAAAAACAGGACGGAGGATCTGGCGGAGGTCAGGGACAGGCTGGTGGACATGCTGACTGAGTATGGAGCCTATGAGCATTACCAGTTGACGATCGTTTTTGACGCGCTGTTTACGGCGGATGAGGAGCATATTGAAAATCCCGCTGCCCTGGTAACGGTAGTATATACGGGAGCGGGGGAAACGGCGGACAGCTATATAGAGCGGCGGGCCTACGAGCTGGCTCACGGCGGTCATGAGGTGTTCGCGGTCACCAGCGACGTAGCCGAACAATCGGTGGTGCTGGGAGCGGGGGGCTATCGCATACCGTCGCTGGAGCTGTACCGGCGGGTGAAGGCCGTGAAGGAAAAACTCCGCTCTCAGTATCTGGGGAAGGTTTCCCTTCCCTATACGCGAAATGATGTGGCGGGGAGATTGGACAGCGAGACGGCGGCAAAACTGGACAGGCTGCGCCGTGGACTTGAATATGAATGATAATCAGCAGGAAGGAGGTATACCAGTGTCAAAGACCGGGAGAGAAGATGCCCTGCAAAAGAAAACGCTATATGACAACAGGTTGAAGGAAGAAAGCCAGCCGGAAAATGACGAGCTTGACGGCCTGGGTGATCCGGCCAGGCTGGCCGAGCTGAGGAGATTACAGCGGATCGGAGCCTATGACAGCATAGAGCAGCTGCGGCAGCTGGAAGAGATGGCGGAGGTCAGTGACGATGATGACGATGAGTTCGGCGGCGGGCTGGGTCATCGGGGACAGCGGCCGATATTTCTCCCTGAGGAGGAAGAAATCCTTGACCGTGAGACCGATTATCCGGAGCAGAAAGCCGAATCTGACAGTGATGAAGAGATTACCTGGTCAGGGGATGGAAGCCGCTTTGCCAATATGACGGACGAGGAGATAATAATCGCCAGTCAGGAAAATAACGACTCACAGGCCCAGGATTACATCATAAACAAGTACCGGAATTTCGTCAGGGTAAAGGCCCGCTCCTACTTCCTTATCGGGGCCGACCGGGAGGATATTATTCAGGAGGGAATGATCGGTCTTTTTAAGGCCATCCGGGACTACCGCCGGGAGCGGTTGTCCTCCTTCCATGCCTTTGCCGAGCTTTGCGTTACCCGGCAGATCATTACGGCCATAAAGACGGCCACCAGGCAGAAGCATATACCGCTGAATTCCTATATATCCATCAACAAGCCCATTTATGACGAGGACAGCGACCGGACGCTGCTGGACGTGCTGCCGGGGGGCAAGGTTTCCGACCCGGAGGAAGTGGTCATCAGTCAGGAGGAATACTCCGCCATCGCCCTAAAGATGGAGACGATCCTCAGTGAACTGGAATGGCAGGTTCTGATCGCCTACCTTGACGGCCATTCTTATCAGGAGATCGCCGAAAACCTTCACCGCCATGTGAAGTCCATCGACAACGCTCTGCAACGGGTAAAGCGCAAGCTGGAAAAGTATATGGGCAGCTATATCCGGGATGTGGATTTTACAACGATTTATCAGGGGATTACCACTATCAATCGGAAACTTCACGATGTGGATATTCACCGGGAACGGCCAGCGGATGGCAGCCGCCGTCACAAAATAAGAAAGAAGAGAAAGTGAGAGAGTGACATGGATAGAGAAAAACTCGGCTCCCGGCTGGGCTTTATTCTTGTCTCCGCCGGCTGCGCCATCGGGCTGGGAAACGTGTGGAAATTCCCCTATATCGCAGGGAAGGGCGGCGGCGGAGCCTTTGTTTTAATCTACCTGATTTTTTTGGCGATTCTTGCCCTGCCGATCCTTTTGATGGAATTTGCCATCGGACGGGCCAGTGAGAAGAGTCCGGTAAAAGCCTATCAGGAACTGGAAAGGCCGGGAAGCAAATGGCACTGGCATGGGATAGCCTCTCTGGCGGGCTGTTACCTGCTCATGATGTTTTATACGCCGGTAGCCGGCTGGATGCTCTATTATTTCTACCTTACCTCAAGGGGTACTTTTACCAGCATGACTCCTCCCGAGGTGGTAAAGGTATTTACCGGCATGCTGGGCGAACCCTGGCTCATGGCAGGCTGGATGGCCCTGGTGGCAGTTTTGGCGGTCATCGTCTGCGCCGCCGGACTACAGAAGGGCGTTGAGCGGGTCACTAAGGTACTGATGATCATGCTGATTTCGGTCATGATTTTTCTGGCCATATATGCCGGGACCCTGCCCAAAGCGGCCGAAGGACTGGCTTTTTACCTGGTGCCGGATTTTGAGCGGATGATTCAGGTGGGCGTGACCGGGACTCTGGCCGCCGCCATGTCTCAGGCTTTCTTTACCCTTGGTCTGGGCATTGGCTCCATGCTTATTTTCGGCAGTTACTTTGGCCGTGACCATTCTCTGCTGGGTGAGTCGATAAACATCACCCTGCTCGATACTTTTGTGGCTATTACCTCCGGCCTGATTATTTTCCCGGTATGCTTCAGCTATGGCATCGACCAGACGGCGGGGCCGGGCCTGATCCTCATTGCCCTGCCCATGGTCTTTGGCTCTATGCCCTATGGACAGCTGTTCGGCAGCGCCTTCTTCCTGTTTATTTCCTTTGCATCCATGTCTACGGTGATTGCCGTCTACGAAAATCTCATCGGCTGTGATATGGAGCTGATGGGCTGGAGCCGCGCAAGGGCCTCCCTGTTTAATCTGGTGGCTATGCCGTTGCTCAGTATGCCCTGCATTCTCGGCTTCAATGAGTGGGCGTGGCCCTGGTTGAAGCCGCTGGGGGGAACAATCCTCGACCTGGAGGACTTCTTCCTCAGCTACATACTTCTTCCAATCGGCGGGCTGGTGTATATATTCTTCTGTACCAGCCGTTACGGCTGGGGCTGGGACAATTTCCGGGCAGAGGTCAACGCCGGTGAGGGGATAAAGCTGGCGAAGTGGACCAGGGGATATATAACCTTCATCCTGCCGGTAATCGTCCTGTTCGTGTTCCTCTTCGGGCTCTACGATAAATTCCTGGCCGGCTGAAGGAAAAATAAAAATGCAGCCTTTCCTGCGACGCTTCGCCGGGCAGCTGCATTTGTTGCTCTTCTGATTAACATCTGATTCCTTTGGCAGTTTTTTCCTGTAAGGAAGGATTTTCCATCCCTGACAAATCGGTAAAAAGTTGAATTCTTTTTGACAATTTTCATCTGAGTATGGGATAATACAAACAAAGTAGATTTAGTTTACGTTCGGTTATCAAAAAGGGGGTTTATTTATCATGGAACAGAAATTTTTTATCTGCAAGACCTGCGGCAACATCATTGCAATGGTCAAGGAATCAGGGGTTCCCGTTGAGTGTTGCGGCGAGCCGATGGTGGAGCTGGTTCCCGGAACGGTGGACGCTTCCCTGGAAAAGCATGTGCCGGTCTATGAAGTGAAGGATGGCGTGGTAGACGTTACGGTGGGCGGAGTTGAGCATCCGATGGCGCCGGAACATTACATCGAGTGGATCTCCCTCCAGACCGACAAGGGTAATCAGCGGAAAGTTCTCAAGCCGGGCCAGAAGCCCAGCGCCACGTTCTACATCGGTAAGGATGAGCAGGTGGAGGCGGTTTATGCCTACTGCAATCTCCACGGGCTTTGGAAGAAGTAAATCATAGGGTGCTTTGAAGGTTTTGAAGGTTCTGTAATCAGATAAAGTTATCGTTTCACACAAAAATCCTGCTGTGCCGCAAGGACGCAGCAGGATTTTTGTGTTTATGGGAGAGCCGCTTCTTTGGTCGAAAAGGGGAGAACCTAAACCAGGGGCCGGAGTTCGCCGGGCAGGGAGCGGTGACGATTTTCTTTGGTTTTATCCCGACTATGAATTGTTTACGCCTGGCGGAGAAATAAAAGGTGGCAGGGGAGGTCTGCTTACTTCATGGCAGGAGGGCGGCAGTCCGCATCCTTCAAAATTTTTGCCATAACCTTCAGGTATTTCTCCAGCTGCTCCAGCTCCATGCCGGCGTAATTAAAGAGAAACAATCCTTTGGACGGAAGGGCAGCCTTATCTGAATCGTGATGATAGAAGTCGGTAACGGCGCTGATTTTGGCTCCTTTGGCGGCCAGTCTTTCCTTTACTTCTCCGTCCGTGAGGGAAGTGTTAAGCTCCAGCAGAAAATGGAGGCCGCTGTCATTTTCCCGGACGTGACAGACTCCCTCAGGGAGGCAGTGACGCAGAAGCTCCAGGATCTGCTGGCGCTTGCGGCCATAATGGAGACGCATACGGTTTATGTGCTTTTCAAAATATCCCCGGCTGATGAAAGCCGCAAGGGTGTACTGCTCAAAGCTGGAGACAGTACAGGAATAGAAGCCCAGTTCACGGTCGAACCGGGCGGCCAGCCCGGCAGGCAGAACCATGTAGCTGATGCGGATCGTGGGAATCAGCGATTTGGTAAAGGTATTCATGTAGATCACCCTGTCGCAGGCGTCGATGGAAAAAAGCGTGGGCAGGGGACGGCCCCGGCTGCGAAATTCGCTGTCGTAGTCGTCTTCAATGATATAGCGATCCCCGGCTTCGCTTGCCCAGGCCAGCAGCTCGTAGCGGCGACTGGCTGGCATGGTGATACCGGTGGGGAAGTGGTGGTTTGGGCTAAGGTGGACTATTGCGGCTCCGCTGGATCGCAGTTGATCTGCGCTCAGTCCCTTTTCGTCCAGCCCTGCCCAGGTGAGACAGGCGCCGCCTTTTTCGTAGATTTGCTCCAGCTTGTGGTAGCCGGGGTTTTCCAGACAGTAAAGCTGCTGTCGGCCCAGCAGCTGTAGCAGCAGGCCGTAGAGGTACTCTGTACCGGCGCCTACGATAATCTGCTCCGGCTCCACTGCCATAGCCCGGAAAGAAAGCAGGTGTCCGGCAATGGCCCGGCGCAGCTCCATGGCGCCGCTGCCGGGAGGGGGCTGCAACAGTTCGTTTTTTCTGTGGGAAAGGGCTTCTCTGAGCAGACGCGCCCAAATGGAAAAGGGAAACTGTTCTGCGGCGGTGCGCCCGCCGGAAAAATTGAAACGGGCTTCGGGGGGAGCATTCCCCGGCATAGGCGGCAAAGTGACGGCTTTTACTGCCTTTGGTTCTTTCCGGGAAACCACGGCAGCCACAAAATAGCCCCGGCGGGGGCGGGCAATTACCCAGCCTTCGCTGATTAACTGGTCATAGGCATTTTCCACCGTTATGGTACTGATCCCCAGATTGTCCGCCAGGCTCCGCTTTGAGGGCAGCCTGGTGTCAGGAGACAGCCTGCCTGCGGTAATATCGGCGCGGATTGCCTGATATAGCTGTTGGTACAGCGGTACTCCCTCTGCCGTCAGTTCATAGGTCAGCAAGTTGGAATCCTCCTTACTCTGGCATATATAAAATGCTTAATCTGGATATTTTTATATAGCCAGTTTTGTTATACCATAAAGCTCATGTGAAAGCAAGGAATTGATTTTTTATGGAGGATTTATTATGGACAGCAAGCAGTATGAACTGAACAAAGGATTGGCTCAGATGTTGAAGGGCGGCGTCATCATGGACGTAACCACCCCTGAGCAGGCAAAAATAGCCGAGGAGGCAGGGGCCTGTGCCGTTATGGCTCTGGAACGTATTCCGGCAGATATCCGCGCGGCTGGCGGCGTATCCCGGATGAGTGATCCGGCCATGATCAAGGGGATTCAGCAGGCGGTCAGTATCCCGGTTATGGCCAAGTGCCGTATTGGTCACTTCGTGGAGGCCCAGCTGCTCCAGGCTATTGACATTGACTATATCGACGAGTCCGAGGTGCTTTCCCCGGCAGATGATCTCTACCATATCAATAAGCGGGATTTCAAGGTTCCCTTTGTCTGCGGCGCCCGGGACCTGGGAGAGGCACTGCGCCGCATCAGCGAGGGCGCGGCCATGATCCGGACCAAGGGGGAGCCGGGCACCGGTGACATGGTGCAGGCAGTGCGGCATATGCGCCGCATGAATGCGGATATTGCCCGGGTAAAGGGTATGCGGGAGGATGAGCTTTTCGAGGCGGCAAAAGAGCTGCGGGTACCCTATGAACTGGTGCGGCAGGTCCATGAGGCCGGGCGGCTGCCGGTGGTAAACTTTGCCGCCGGCGGCGTTGCTACGCCGGCCGATGCGGCTCTCATGATGCAGCTGGGGGCTGAGGGGGTTTTTGTGGGCTCCGGTATCTTCAAGTCCGGCAATCCGGCCAAGCGGGCAGCCGCTATCGTCCAGGCTGTAACGAATTTCCAGGACGCCGGGCTGATTGCCCGCCTGTCGGAAAATTTGGGCGAAGCGATGGTGGGCATTAACGAAAGGGAAATAAAGCTAATCATGGAGGAGCGGGGCCAATGAAAATTGGAGTGCTGGCCCTGCAGGGAGCCTTTATTGAGCATATCGGGGCGCTGACCGGGCTGGGCTGTGAATGCGCGGAGCTGCGGCAGGCAGCCGACCTGGAGGGGATAGATGCCCTGGTGCTGCCCGGCGGCGAAAGCACGGTGCAGGGCAAGCTGCTGCGGCAGCTTGGTATGCTGGAGCCAATAAAGGCTATGATAAAGGATGGACTGCCGGTGCTCGCCACCTGCGCGGGGCTGATTTTGCTTGCCGGGAAAATAGAGGGCGGGGAAACTCCTCATTTGGCGACCCTGCCGGTTACTGTAGCCAGAAATGCCTTTGGCCGGCAGCTGGCCAGCTTTCATATCCGAGGAAAACTGGGAGAGTGGACAGATGTGCCGATGACCTTTATCAGGGCGCCCTATATCACAAAAGCGGAGCCCGCGGTGGAGGTGCTGGCCACTGTCCGCAACCATATCGTAGCGGTCAAATACAAAAATCAGCTGGCCCTGGCCTTTCATCCTGAGCTGGATGAGGATATCCGGCTCCATCGGTGGCTGATGCAGCTGGCGGAGTCACGAAAAGCATAAAAATATGGAGGAAATCACAGCTTGTGATTTCCTCCATATTTTTATGTGTACCAAAGCCTGACCTGGACCAAACCAAAGTTCAGTTTACTTTTGTGTATACTTCAAAGGTCCTGGGCCAGGGGAAGTATTGTTGGAATTGCCGGGGGACAGGGTAAATCACTTTTCCTTCAAAGGAATAGGGCTTTCGCCAGGCGGCTGTTTCCATCAGGCGGCGGCTCCTTTCTTTCAGGGCGTAGTCGTTGAGAATGGCGAGCCAGCGGTAGTCCCGATTCAGGTCAAGGTCGCCGGTGTTGAAGAAGCCCCGCCGGTAAAACTCTCCGTTTATCCGGTCAAGGGAATCCTTCAGGTAGATATTGTCCTCGGCGAAGTGAGCATTGAGTATTTCCTTGGACAGCTCCACTGCCTGCCGCTTTTCTTCCCGGCTGGCCGAGGGGAGGTGATTGCCGATGTAAAGGAGCACCGCTTCGCACAAGGCGGTACCGATGGAATTTGAGGCCGTGTTCCAGCCGCTGTAGCTGGCGAGCTGATGAAGGGGAAAGCCTTTGCGGCCAAGGAGGGGCAGCAGGGTTTCTTCGGCCGTAAAGTTCCGGCTCAGATCGATGAGGGCAATATTTGTATCCTGACGGGAAATAATCCCGGTCAGCCGGGAGACAGCCTTATAACGGGCGGCCAGGGCAGAAGGGGTATTGTCACCGGCATGGATAAATAAGGTAATAGCGGGAGAGCGTCCCCGACGAAAGGGAGAATTTTTTTCAGCTTCTGCCAGGCCGATAAGGTTTATTTCCTCAGCGGCAGTGTCGGCGAGACTGGCGGCCATATAGGGGAAGTAATGATCTCCTTCGCCCTCGTCGGAGTAAACTGTTTTGATGGCGGGCCGGAGGCCGGAGCGTTCCACCGCCAGCCGGGTGACGATGGAGAGGGCCAGCTCGTCCGCCCCCCGGATGAGGTGAAGGCGGTGGTCCGGGCCGAAGCTGGCCAGCAGGTGGCGGCGCTCCCGATTGCCGGGGCCATATTTTTCCCCATCGTCCTGACCGATGAACAGCTCCGCTAAAACCCCTTCCCGCACCAGACCGGCCAGGGCGAGAGCGGTTTTTTCATGGGTGGGATGGATCGCCTGGTATCGCTTTAGGTTACGGGGTTGTATGTAGTTGTCCGGATCGGAAAAATCCAGGAGCTTTTTCAGCCGGGCAAGCTCCCCGTCAGAGGCTTCGCCCCGTTCGGCTTTTTCCTCCAGTCGGGCGTACTTCGTTATGGCCAGCCGTTCTTCATAGCGGGTTATCTCCGGCGGAGGGAGAAGCCGGGGAAGGATACTGAAAGCATAGATTGGTATATGGGGGTTTTCCTCATGGAGCCGGCGGAGAAAGCGGAGGGCTTCCTGCCGTTCTCCATCGGTAATGAGCTTGTCCCGGGAGGCGAGGAGCCCCCCGGCCATGAGCTGGTCTATGGAGAGAATGATCCCATCCGGTTGCCGCTCCCTGGCCAGGGACAGCAGGGACTGCCGCATTTCCCGAAAGTTTCCGGGGCTTGTGTAGTAGTCCATCAGCTCTTTTGGGGGCAGGAGAATTTCCACACTGGCCAGCCTGCTGTCCCGCAGGACATAGTCCGAGCAGGGAGGCCGGCTGTCAAGGGGGAGTAGCAGCAGCCGGAGAAGCGGTTCTGATTTTGCTGTCGGGTGAGGCTCTGGGGCCGTCGGAACAGGAGCTAGTGGCGGCAAGGGAAGGCGGTGGGTAAGGAAAGGATAGGCGAAAGCGGAAATCAGGACAATAAAAAAGACGATGATCCGACCGGCGAGATTGCGGTTTGTCATATCATCATCTCCAAAAAATTGGTTAATAAAAAAGGAATCTTCGGGCACCTCCACTGAATGGGAGGCTTTAGGTGACGCCGCCATTATTCCCCAAAATCATAAAAAGGGCCGCTTAAAGCAGCCCTTTTTGTTCAAACTAGGCAAGCTTTGCGCTGGCTGCTTTCAGGCGGGCAATGGATTCTTCCCGGCCCAGGAGGTAGAGCAGCTCGGTTACGCCGCCGGGAGTTACCCGGCAGCCGGAGAGGGCAACGCGCAGGGGCCACATGACGGCGCCGAGCTTTTTGCCGGTGGTTTCGATGTAATCGTGGAGAGCCCCGTTGAGGTTGTCAGGGGTCCAGCCGTCAGCGTCTATTCTTTCAAGAAGGGCAGCAGCGGCGGGGATAATCTCACTGGCCAGCTCAAGGGTAACCTTGTTCTTCTTATTGAGGAAATCCTCAGGAGTATATTCATGGGGAGCGGGCAGGAAGTCGATCTTTTCGGGAATTTCTCCCAGGCGGGCAACCCTGGTCTTCAGCAGGGCGGCAAGATAAACCCACTTATCGCCCAGGCCGTCGGCGATTTCTTTAGCGTAGGGACGGGCAAGGGCGGCGAAAGCATCATCGTCCATGGCTTTCAGGTATTCGCCGTTGAACCAGTCCAGCTTTGCATAGTCAAAGACCGCCGGAGATTTGGAAAGACCCTCCAGCGAGAAAGCCTTCTCCATTTCTTCCATGGAGAATATTTCCTGATTGGATTTGGGGCTCCAGCCCAGAAGGGCCACGTAGTTGGTGATGGCCTCGGGGAGATAACCCAGCTCCACCAGCTCAGCGAATCCGGTGGAGCCGTGGCGCTTGGAGAGCTTGGATACGGAGCCGTCCTCGTTTTTGCCCATGACCGGGGGAAGGTGGATAAAGGCCGGGGGCGTCCAGCCGAAAAATTCGTACAGGAGAACGTGCTTTGGGGTAGAGGTGATAAATTCCGCGCCCCGGATGATGTGGCTGATCTCCATCAGGTGATCATCGATGACGTTGGCAAAATTGTAGGTGGGCAGGCCGTCCCGTTTGATGAGAACCTGATCCTCCAGCTCGCCGGCGTCAATGGTGATACTGCCGTGAACGATATCGTAGAAGGTTACGGGACCGGAGGAGGGCATCAGCTGGCGGATGACAAAGGGCGCGCCCTGAGCGGCCTTTGCTGCGGATTCCTCCGGGGAAAGACTGCGGCAGAGCTCACAGTGTCCCGGCTTTTTCCGGTATTTATCAGCTTCGTCAGCCGGAACCGGCTCCGCCTCGGCAGAGTCGGGGCTGTCACAGAAGCAGCGGTAGGCGTGGCCGGCGGCAATAAGCTCCTCGGCGTATTTCTGATAGATGTCCTTGCGCTGGCTTTGGATATAAGGGCCGTATTCGCCGCCAATATCAGGGCCTTCATCGGCCACGATGCGGGCGGCGGCAAGGGTCCGCTTTATGAAGTCCACCGCGTCAGCCACAAACCGCTTTTGATCAGTATCCTCTATCCGGAGGATGAAGTCCCCCTGTTCCTTTCTGGCGTAGAGGCAGGCGTAGAGAGCGGTACGCAGGTTTCCTATGTGCATATAGCCGGTAGGACTGGGGGCAAAACGGGTGCGGACCCGCCGGTGCAGATTGTCTGACATTATCGTACTCCTTGATTACAGCTTGAGATTTTTGAAGCGGTCAACGGCCCGGAGGGTGTTTTCCCGGTCACCGAAGGCAGTGAGGCGGAAATATCCTTCGCCGCAGGAGCCGAAGCCAGCCCCAGGGGTGCCGACGATATGCGCTTCGGAGAGGAGCTTGTTGAAGAAGTCCCAGCT
>CAJTSO010000001.1:14611-25098 GCA_910579115.1 uncultured Selenomonadaceae bacterium | reverse complement strand
GGCATCTTATTCGGGATCTGGAGCCAGATGTAGGGGGCGTTTACGCCGCCAAAGCAGGTAAGTCCGGCGGAGGTGAGACCCTCCCGGATAATCCGGGCGTTTTCCATGTAGTAGCCCACCAGCTCCTTTATCTGAGCCTGTCCTTCCGATGTGTAAATGGCCGCCGCGCCCCGCTGGACGATGTAGGGGGCGCCGTTGAACTTGGTGGTGTGGCGGCGGTTCCAAAGGGAGCGGAGATCATGGGCTTCGCCATTTTTCCGGTAAGCCGTCAGCTCCTTGGGAACCACGGTATAGCCGCAGCGGGTTCCGGTAAAGCCGGCCGTCTTACTGAAGGAACGGAACTCAATGGCAACCTCCCGGGCGCCTTCGATTTCGTAGATGGAATGGGGAACGTCAGCTTCCGTGATGTAGGCAGCATAGGCGCTGTCGTAGAGAATGACGGATTTTTCCCGGCGGGCGTATTCCACCCAGGCGGTCAGCTGATCTTTGGAAAGGGTGGTGCCGGTAGGATTGTTGGGGGAGCAGAGGTAGATCATGTCAACGTGTCCCTGGGGCATGGCGGGAGCAAAGCCGCTTTCCATCGTGCAGGGGAGGTAGGCTACTCCCTCAAACCGTCCGTCGGCCCCCAATTCGCCGGTCCGGCCAGCCATAACGTTTGTGTCCAGATAAACCGGGTAGACCGGGTCGGGAATGGCTACCACATTGTCGAGACCAAATATTTCCTGAATGTTGGCGCAGTCGCTCTTGGAGCCGTCGCTGACGAAGATTTCATCGCTGTCCACCCTGAGGCCGCGGCTGGTATAGTTCGCTTCCCGGATTGCCTCGATCAGGAAATCGTAGCCCTGGTCGGGGCCGTAGCCCCGGAAGGTTTCCCTGACCGCCATTTCGTCAACGGCCTTGTGCATGGCTTCGATGGAGACCTGGGGAAGAGGCAGGGTAACGTCGCCAATGCCCAGGCGGATGATGTCGGCGGAAGGGTTTGCTTCCTTGAATGCCGCTACCCGGCGGGCAATTTCCGCAAAGAGATAGCTGCCGGGAAGCTTCAGATAATTTTCGTTGATATGGGCCATTTCTATTTCTCCTTCTAAAAATGATAATGCTATTGTCTGAGAAAACAGTCTTGCTGTTTTCCCTCTTTAATATTTGGTCTCCCTATAATGCTGAAAATAATAGCACAATTCTCCAGCTGCCGCAATAATCAGGGCTAAAGATTTCCCGCCGGCAGGGCGGAGGATTGTATACTGCATAATTTACGACTTTACAGGTTTTCCCTTGCAAAATGAGAATGCCTGTAATATAATACCCTAGCTGTCTGATTTTTGGGGTAAAGCGCTCAAAAAACAGGCAATAGTTTTTCTTGTTTTCAGTAAGAAGGAGGAAACGTAGTGTCTCTAGCAATTGGTTTCTTGGTTCTGCTGGCCTGCCTGGTTATCGGTGTCCGCCACGGCGGTATCGGTCTTGCCGTTATCAGCGCCATCGGTCTCGTGATTTATGTATTCGGCTTCCATTATAAGCCCGGCAACCCTCCGGTAGGCGTAATGCTCACCATCCTCGCCGTTATTACCTGCGGCGGTTTCCTGCAGGCCGGCGGCGGTCTTACCGTCATGCTCCAGTATGCCGAGCGCTTCCTGCGGGCCAATCCGAAGTACATTACTGTACTGGCTCCTATCACCACTTGGTTTCTGACTGTTCTCTGCGGTACAGGTCACGTTGTGTATACTATGTTCCCCATTATCTACGATATTGCCATCAAGCAGAATATCCGGCCTGAGCGTCCCATGGCCGCAGCTTCCGTTGCTTCTCAGATGGGTATCGTCGCTTCTCCGGCTTCCGTGGCCGTGGTTTCCCTGGTAGGCTTCCTGGCGGCCGGGGGCTGCGAGATTTCCGTGGCCAAGGTCCTCACCATTTCCATTGTGGCAACTTTTTCCGGCGTTGTGGCCTGCGGCCTCGTAAGCCTGAGCCGGGGAAAGGAGCTCGATAAGGATGAAGAATTCCAGGCGATGATCGCCGATCCTGAACAGAAGGCTTATGTATATGGTGACAATGAGAGCCTTCAGGATAAAATCCTCCCGGCTTCCAACTTCCGGTGTATGTATATCTTCTTTTTGGCTATCGCTTTCATCGCGGTATTCGGTTCTTTCCCGGAGCTGCTTCCCCATTTTAAGAATGCCAAGGGGGCTTTGAAGCCAATTTCCATGACTACCGTCATCCAAATGATAATGCTGGTGGCTTCTGCTGTAATGCTCTTCGCCTGCAACATCAAGGCAAAGGAAGTAGGCAAGACCCAGGTGTTCTCCTCCGGCGTGGTGGCCCTCGTATCCGTTTACGGCGTGGCCTGGATGGCGGATACTTTCTTCGGCGCGCACATGGGTATGCTGAAGAGCTTCTTGGGCACGACGGTAAAGGCTTATCCCTGGGCATATGCCATAATCGCTTTCTTTACCTCCAAGCTGGTAAACTCTCAGGGAGCGGCTATTGCCATTGTGGTTCCGCTGGCTCTCTCCGTGGGCGTTGAGCCGGTCATCATTCTGTCCTTCATCTCCGCCGCTTACGGTTACTTCTTCCTGCCCACCTATCCCTCCGATTTGGCCTGCATTGGCTTTGACAGGAGCGGTACTACCAGGATCGGTAAGCTTCTGCTGAACCACAGCTTTATGCTTCCCGGCGCCGTGGGCGTTATCACCGGCTGCTGCGTTGGCTATGTAATGGCTCATGCAGTCCTCTGACCGGTTACAGGAAAACGAGCGGTAGAGCCTATGAAGAGCCTCGGCTGGCCGGGGCTCTTTTTCGTGGGATTTTTGTTTTCTGCATTGGGGCAGGAAGAAAATAGCATTGCAATTTCTGGCGCTTTGGCGTTATAATGCAGTGGTTCGGGAGAATTTCACAGGAAATTTCCTCAGATTGGCATTCAACGGTCAAGGGCCGTTGTGATACAAAGGTTAAGGTGTCAGCAATTATCCGTCCCGGGTAAAGCTTTGCCGGTATCGGATTTGCAAATTTTGTTGGGGGTAGATTTTTTGAAGAACTTATCTGGTAATGAGCTTCGGGAAGCTTATTTGAATTTTTTTGCTGAGAAGAAGGGTCACCTTCGCTTGGACAGCGCTTCTCTGATTCCGGAAAATGATCCGACCCTGCTGATGATTGGCGCCGGTATGGCTCCCTTTAAGCCGTTTTTTACCGGCAAGATGAAGCCGCCTCGCGCCCGGATCACTACCAGCCAGCGCTGCGTTCGCACCGGCGATATTGAAAATGTGGGCCGTACTGCCCGCCATCAGACCTTTTTTGAAATGCTGGGCAATTTCTCCTTCGGTGATTACTTCAAGGCGGAGGCTATTCCCTGGGCCTGGGAGTTCCTGACCGAGGTATTGGAGATGCCCAAGGATAAGCTTTATGTTACCGTCTACCCGAAGGATGAGGAGGCGGTGGAAATCTGGAAGCAGCAGCCCGGCTTCCTCCCGGATCATATCGTCAAGCTGGAGGATAACTTCTGGGAGATCGGTCCCGGCCCCTGCGGCCCGGACTCGGAGATTTACATTGACCTTGGGGCCGACCGGGGCTGCGGACAGCCCACCTGCGGCGTGGGCTGCGACTGCGACCGCTACCTGGAGATCTGGAACCTGGTCTTTACCCAGTTCGACCGCACTGAGGACGGGGAATATCTGCCGCTGGCCAAGAAGAACATCGACACGGGAGCCGGTCTTGAGCGGCTGGCTTCCGTCCTTCAGGGGAAACCCTCCAATTTTGAGACTGATCTCCTTTTCCCTATCATTGAATATACCGCCGGGGTCTGCGGCAAGGAGTACGGGGCAAATTCCCAGGACGATATTTCCCTGAAGGTTATTGCCGATCATGCCCGCAGCATGAGCGTCATGATTATGGATGGCATCCTGCCCTCCAACGAGGGCCGGGGCTACGTCCTGCGCCGCATTCTCCGCCGTGCTGTCCGGCATGGCCGTATGCTGGGTATCACCGGCAGCTTCCTGGCCGGAGCGGTTGAGGCCGTTATCAAAATTTATGAGGGCGCCGCCGGTTTTGAGGCGCTCTCTGCCCGTCAGGATTACATTAAAAAGGTTATCAGCCTGGAGGAGGAGCGTTTTCACGAGACCCTCAATCAGGGCATGGAAATCCTCGACGGCTACATTTCCGATCTGAAAGCCTCCGGCAAGCAGGCCCTTGACGGGGAGCTGGGCTTCAAGCTTTATGATACCTTTGGCTTCCCATGGGAGCTGACTGCGGAAATCCTTGCGGACAATGGGCTGACCTTGGACAAGGCGGGTTTTGACGGGGCAATGGAAACCCAGCGGACCCGGGCCCGGGAGGCCCGTCAGGATAATCAGCGGGTGGCTGTTCCTGACCTTACCGGCATAGATATTTCCAATCTCCGGCGGGATGAGAAGGCCACCGAGGCAAAGGTAGTCGCTATCTGGAAGGATGGCGGGCTGGTGGATGAGCTTTCCGACGGGGAGGAAGCCGGCGTTATCCTTGATGTTACTCCCTTCTATGCGGAAGGGGGCGGGCAGGTAGGCGACGCGGGCCTCATGAAGAGTGAATTTGGCCGTCTGGAGATTGCCAATGCCAGGAAGCTGCCGGATGGCACCGTTTATCATATCGCTTACGTGGCTGAAGGGCAGATCAAAGTGGGCGATAAGGTAAAAATCGAAATCAACGGTCAGTTGAAGCTGGCTTCTGCCCGGAACCATACGGCGACCCATCTCCTTCAGGCAGCCCTGAAGAAGGTGGTTGGCGATCAGGTCAATCAGGCAGGCTCCCTTGTGACCCCGGAGCGCCTGCGCTTTGACTTCTCCAACTTTGAGCCGATTACTCCTCAGCAGCTGGCCGATGTTGAGGAACTGGTAAATGAGGAGATCCTCAAGGGAATTGACGTGGAAGTGGAGGAGATGGCCCAGGCAGCCGCCCGGGAGAAGGGAGCGATGGCTCTCTTTGGCGAGAAGTACGGGGACGTCGTTCGGGTCGTTACGGTTCCCGGCTTCTCCATGGAGCTTTGCGGCGGTTCCCATGTAAAGAATATCGGCCAGATCGGCCTCTTCAAGATCGTCAGTGAATCCGGCGTGGCCGCCGGCGTCCGCCGTATCGAGGCTATAACCGGTCAGGCGGCTCTCGACTATGCCCGCCGTCAGGAGGCTGCGGTCAAAGAGGCGGCTGAAATCCTCAAGGCCCGTCCTGAGGATGTGGTGGCCAAGCTGAAAGGGCTGGTGGCTGAACACAAGGAAATGGCTCAGAAAATTGCGGCCTTCAATGCGGTTCAGGAAAAGCTGGACGCTCAGAATCTGGTTATGGGCATGAAGAAATATGGCGATATTGCTCTGGCCATGGGCAGGGTCAACGCCGAGTCCATAGACCATATCCGCCATATGGCCGATATGGTGCTGGAGCAGATGACCAATGGTATTGTCCTTTTGGCGAATGTAGAGGAAAGCAAGGTTACCTTCGCTGCCAAGGTTTCCAAGGAAGCAATTAAAAGAGGCATCCATGCCGGTAAGCTGGTAAAGGAGGCGGCTCAGGTAGTTGGCGGTAACGGCGGAGGCCGTCCAGATATGGCTCAGGCCGGCGGTAAGAACCCGGAGAAACTGAAGGAAGCCTTTGAGAAGGCTGGCGAGATCGTCAGGGGAACGCTGGGCGTGTAATTGAAATAAAATAGAGAAATAAAAAATGCCCTGCCGTGGCGGAGATCCGTCACGGCAGGGCATTTTTATCACAGCTTACAGGCTTTTTCAGGCTGCATCCGCCGTTCTGAAAGAGACCTGTTTTTATTAGCCCCTTATACTGCGCTCATCCTATCAGATATTCTTCGGCGTAATGAACAGCCACAGCGCCGTCGGCTACCGCGGTCACTATCTGACGCAGGGCTTTCGTGCGGACGTCTCCCACGGCGAACACGCCGGGGATATTGGTTCGAGTACTCTCGTCGGCAACCACATAGCCTGCCGGGTCAATCTCAAGCTGGCCCTTCACCAATTCGGTGGAAGGTTTCCGGCCGATGCTGATAAATACCCCGTCACAGTCAAGGATGCGTTCCTCTTCGGTTTTCACATTCCGCAGCCGGACACCGGTGACCTTCTCGCCGTGGAGCAGCTCTATAACCGTGCTGTCCCAGCAGAACTCCACATTTTCTTTTGCCATCAGCGGTTCATGGTAGATTTTTGTGGCCCGCAAAGTATCCCGGCGGTGGACGATGATTACCTTTTTGCAGATGCGGGAGAGGAGCAGGGCATCGGCGGCGGCAGTATTACCACCGCCTACGACAACAACGGTTTTGTCCTTGTAGAACATTCCGTCACAGGCCGCGCAGTAGTTTACGCCTTTGCCGGTGAGCTCCTTTTCACCGTCAATCCCCAGCTCCCGGGGATTTGCGCCGGTGGCAAAGACAATGGTCCTGGCGTAAAGAAGACCTTCGCTGGTGTCTACCTTCTTCACCTTATCAGACAGTTGGAGAGACAGCACCTCGGTAAGTTTTGTCTCGACGCCAAAACGCTCGGCCTGCCGCTTCATCTTTTCTCCTAAAGAGAAGCCCTCGATGCCGTTCTCAAAGCCGGGATAATTGTCCACCTGATCTGTCAGGGCCATCTGGCCGCCGGCAGACAGCTTCTCCAGCACTGCGGTGTCAAGGCCCGCCCTGGCGGCGTAAAGAGCGGCTGTGTAGCCTCCGGGGCCTCCCCCCACCACGAGCATATCATAGACATGCTCCGCAGTGCTTTCCTCCTGTTCCCGGTGCTGAATCGTTTCCTCAATGAACGATACCAGCTGGGCTTTTGATTCCGGGGCGACGACGGAGCCGAGAACCTTGCCCCCCTGGTAGATCCGCAGGGTCGGGACCAGCTCGATCTTCTCGGCTTGAGCCAGCTCAGGCTCTTCATCTATGTTGATGGCGCCGAATACCAGTGTGTCCTGGTATTCTCTGGCCACAACTTCCAAGGCGGGAGCCAGACGGCGGCAGTATACGCACCAGGGAGCGGAAAACTCCACCAGCACCGGTTTTTCTGCCTGAGTGTACTTCCGATAGCTTTCTGCATTCATATCCAAAATTGACATAGGTCATCGCTCCTTTCGCTTTCCTTAGGGACAAATCGTTACAACGGCCGAGCCGTCGAATACTAAGTGAACAGGTACCAGCTGCTTATTATTTCCCGCCTCAGGCGTGACGGCCGCAGGCGTGGGGTTCATCCTCGTGGTGGTGATCGCAGCGGATATTGGGGTCAAAGCTAAGACTCCCGGTCAGCAGAGCCTCTACCGCCTCATCCGCCTTGCCGCTGACGCCGCCGTACAGCTTGATGCCCGCCGCCGCCAGCGCCTCTTTGGCGCCGCCGCCAATGCCGCCGCAGATCAGGGTGTCCACCTGAAGGTCACTGAGTACACCGGCCAGAGCGCCGTGGCCGCTGCCGTTTGTACTCACTACCCGGCTGGAGACTACTTTGCCGTCTGCCACATCATAGACCTTGAACTGCTCCGTGTGGCCGAAGTGCTGGAATATCTCGCCGTTTTCGTAAGTGACTGCAATTTTCATGCTGATTTCTCCTTTCGATTATGATTACGGCCGATTCTCGCTTTTTATTGAGGCCGGTGTTGGGCCGTCTTGATCCGGGCGAAGCGGTGGGCAAATTTGGCGGAGGTGATGAAGAAGCTCTTGAGCACCCGGCCAAAATCCTCCGAGGTGGTATTGCTCATGGCAATGGCAAAGGCGAAGTTGCCCCGGACCCAGCGGGCCGCGTAGCTGCCATGGTCGGTGGAGCAGATATCTACCGTGACCAGATCGGAACTGAGAAGCTGAGTAGTAGCCCACTCATAGCCGACAAAACCGCTGATGTCGTCAAGGCCGCTGTCGTAACGGAGGGCAGTGCGGACCATCAATTCGCTGCTGTCTATCTGATTGACAAAGCGGAGGTCAGAGACCCGGCCGCCGATGGCTGATATAATTACCGCAGGGTCATAAGCCCGGTACAGATCGCCGGGGAGGTAGAGAACCGGGAATCCCAGAGCTTTCTGGAGAGTAGGAATATCCTCATAGGTTTTAACAGGATTGGCAGTATCTACGACTGCCTGGGCCGGCGCTTCCTCCGCGTAAGCTGGCGCAGCCAAAGCAAAAGAGCCAAAGGTAGCGGCGGAAACGGCCGCAATGGCCAAAGGCTTTTTCAGACCGAAAATTTTCATTGTTATTCCTCCGATGGATCTTTACTGATACAGTACCGCTACATTATATCAACAATCCTGAGCGTGTGCAAACAGCGGGGAAAGATTTTGCCAATCGGTAAACCGAATTAATCAACTTGGTTGACAATAAGGGTTGATGGTTTTATTATTACAGGTAGTATTTATTTTAGGAGGCGGATTATGGGCAAAGGAATATTTATTACCGGAACCGGTACCGACGTGGGAAAAACTTATGTTACGGCCCTGATTGTGAAGAAACTCAGGGAGGCGGGAAAAAATGCCGGGTATTACAAGGCCGCCATTTCCGGCGCGGAGAAAGGGCCGGATGGGACGCTTCTGCCGGGGGATGCCATCTACGTGAATAAAGTGGCTGGTATCGGCGAGAGGCTGGACCGGCTGGTGAGCTATTCCTATTATGAAGCGGTATCCCCGCATCTGGCGGCCAGAATAAATGGACAGCCGATAAATTTTCATAAGGTCCGCAGGGATTATGAGGAGGCCCTGAACAAGTATGACCTGCTGACGGTAGAAGGCTCCGGCGGTATCATCTGCCCTCTGCGCTGGGATGACAAGCAGCACGTGATAATCGATGATCTGGTCTGCCAGCTGAAATTAGGGGCAATAGTCGTGGCGGATGCGGGACTGGGAACTATAAACAGCGCGGTACTGACGCTGGAGCATCTTTACCTTCGCCACATTCCCTGCCGGGGAGTCATTCTGAACAACTGGCATCCCGGCAATGTGATGGAGGAGGATAATCGCCGGATGATTGAAGAGCTTGCGGGAGTGAAGGTAATTGCCACTGTTGAGCCCGGAGCCACGGAACTGGATATGGATCCGGAATATCTGGCGTCCCTGTACGCCTGACACTGACAAAAAATAAAAAACGACGAAAGTAACAGAAGAAAGTGACAAAGGGAGAGATCGGTATGATGAAAGCTGATGAGAACTGGGAAAAACGGGACCTGGAGCATATCTGGCATCCCTGCTCCCAGATGAAGGACTATGAGGATTTGCCGCCGATGGTCATTGACCGGGCAAAGGGCGTATGGCTATACGATGTTCACGGCAATAAATATCTGGACATCGTCGGTTCCTGGTGGTGTAATCTCCTGGGACACTGCAATCCTGTCATCAACGATTTTGTGAAAAAGCAGATCGATAAGCTGGAGCACGTTATTTTTGCTAATTTTTCCCATGAGCCGGCCATTAAACTCACCGAGGAGCTGCTGAGGATAGTTCCGCCGGGACTGACCAAATTCCATTACAACGATAATGGATCTTCCGCAGTGGAGTGCGCCCTGAAGATCGCGTTCCAGTATATGTACCAGACCGGCCGCGGCGGAAAAAAGCGCTTTATGTGCCTTACCGAGGGCTATCACGGAGAGACTATCGGGGCTCTGTCCGTAGGCAGCATGGATCTCTATGCAAAAATTTATAAGCCCATGATGATGGAAAATATCCATGTAGAGGCTCCGGACTGCTATCGCTGCCCCTATGGCTGCAACCGGGATACCTGCGACTGCCCCTGCTTTGAACAAGCGGAAAAAGTCTTTGCTGAGTACGCTCACGAGACGGCGGCAATGATTGTGGAGCCCTTGCTTCAGGGCAGCGCCGGGATGCGTATTTATCCGGTCAAGTATTTGCAAAAGCTTCGTAAGCTCTGCGATGAATACGATGTTCTCCTCATTGCGGATGAAATAGCCACCGGCTTTGGCCGGACCGGCGAGATGTTTGCCTGCGGCAAGGCGGGAATTACCCCGGATATAATGTGCATATCAAAAGGCCTCACCGGCGGCTACCTCCCCATGTCCGTCATGATAACTACCGATAAGATATACGATGCCTTCTACGCTGATTACAGCGAGCATAAGGCCTTCATGCACAGCCATACCTACGCCGGGAATCCCCTGGGATGCGCCGCCGCGCTGGCTGTACAGCATATCTTCCGCACCCAGCCTGTCTTTACCAACCTGGCGGTAAATTCCAAATGGCTCACAAACCGGTTGAATGACGTCCTGGGAGACCATCCGAATGTGGGGGAGATCCGCCACATCGGACTGATTCACGCCATCGAGCTGGTGGCTGACAAGGGAAACAAGACGCCCTTTGACAGTAAAAAGCGCTTGGGATATGAGATCTATAAGTACGGCCTGAAACGGGGCATCGTCCTGCGGCCTCTGGGGGATATCATCTATTTCAACCCGGCTTTGAATATCACTCAGCTGGAGCTGGACGAAGCCGTTAAGCTGGCGGCTTCGTCCATCGAGGCAATTCTTCCACGAAAATAAAACGTTATAAACAGAAACGGCAAACCAGCG
>CAJTSO010000001.1:0-14588 GCA_910579115.1 uncultured Selenomonadaceae bacterium | reverse complement strand
TGCGCCTCTCCTTGAATGATCAGCTGTTTTGTGGTATTGTATGAAAGGTTAAGCGCCTGATTTTTATGAAATCATTAACGGATCAGATGGAGGTATTTCATGACCTGTGAAGAGCTGCTAGCTCCTCTGACAGCGGTATTGTTTGCCGCCGGGGAACCACAGACTCCGGAAAAGCTCTGCGGCATTTTTGATTGCGGGCAGGATGTGCTGGAGGCGGCCCTTTCCCGGCTGGAGCGAAGACTGGCGGGGGAGGACAGCGGGATCATCCTTCAATCCCTGGCGGGCGGATACCGTCTGGCTACGAAACAGGAGTATTATCCCTACATAGAAAAGCTGAATGAATTGAAGCCCAGGAAGCTGTCGGCGGCGCTGATGGAAACATTGGCTATCATCGCTTTCCGTCAGCCGGTGACGAGGCAGGAGATTGAGGCGATCCGGGGAGTCAGCGCTGACAATGCTGTCAGCCGCCTGCTGGAGATGGAGCTGATAAGGGAAGCCGGGCGGAAGGATGTAATCGGGCGGCCGATCATGTTCCGGACGACGGGAAATTTTCTGGCCAGCTTTGGCCTGGATGACCTTTCCGGGTTACCGGAGCTGCCAGCGCCGGATACTCCGAAGCAGGGGGAGGATTTCGTCCAACTGAGCCTTTTGAGCGATGATGTAAATAATCAAAAATAAGGAGATAATATCATGGCAGAAAAAAAGTATGTAATGGCGCTGGACGCGGGAACCACCAGCAGCCGGGCCATTATTTTTGATGATGAGTCGCAGATTGTCAGCGTGGCCCAGCGGGAGTTTACCCAGATTTTCCCGGAACCGGGCTGGGTAGAGCATGATGCCGAGGAAATTTGGGGCACTATGAGCACCGTTATGAAGGAAGCCTTGGGGCAGTCGGGCCTCGGACCCGCCCAGCTCGCGGCCATCGGCATTACCAACCAGCGGGAAACTGCCGTCGTTTGGGAAAAGGCTACGGGACGGCCGGTTTACAATGCTATCGTGTGGCAGTCCAGGCAGACGGCCGGTATCTGTGATGAGCTGAAGGCGAAAGGGCTAAGCGAGGAATTTCATGATAAAACCGGCTTGGTCATCGATGCCTATTTCTCCGGCACGAAGGTGAAGTGGATCCTTGACAATGTTAAAGGAGCCAGGGAGAAAGCGGAGAAGGGGGAGCTGCTCTTTGGGACCATCGATACCTGGCTCATCTATAAGCTTACCGGCGGCGCCGTTCACGTTACTGATTACTCCAATGCTTCCCGGACCCTGATGTACAATATCAGGGAGCTGAAATGGGACGAAAAGCTCCTGGAATACCTTACCGTTCCGGCTTCCATGCTGCCGGAGGTCAGACAGTCCAGTGAGGTTTACGGGCAGACGATTCCGGCTCTTCTGGGCGGTTCCGTAAAGATTGCCGGTGCCGCCGGGGACCAGCAGGCGGCCCTTTTCGGTCAGAACTGCTTTAACCCGGGGGATGCGAAGAATACTTACGGTACCGGCTGCTTTATGCTCATGAATACGGGAAAGGATATTGTTGACTCTCAAAACGGCCTGGTCACTACCATTGCCTGGGGTGTCGACGGCAAGGTGGAATACGCGCTGGAGGGCTCCATATTCGTGGCTGGTTCGGCGATCCAGTGGCTACGGGACGGCCTTGAGCTGATTGATGCCGCTCCCGATGCTGAATGGGTGGCCAAGCACGTAAAGGACAACGGAGGCGTGTACCTCGTACCGGCCTTTGTGGGCCTGGGGGCCCCCTATTGGGATACGAATGCCCGGGGTATGCTTATCGGTATCACCCGCGGCACCACCAAGGCCCACGTTGTCCGGGCGGCGCTGGAATCGATGGGCTATCAGACAATGGATGTTCTGAAGGCCATGGAGGCTGATTCAAACATCAATTTGAAGTCCTTGAAGGTAGATGGGGGAGCCGCCGCCAACAACCTACTGATGCAGTTCCAGGCAGATTTACTGGGGGTTCCCGTTGACCGCCCCCAGATTATTGAGACGACGGCCCTCGGCGCCGCTTATCTGGCCGGTCTGGCCGTCGGCGTCTGGAACGATAAGGAGGAGCTGAAGAAGCAGTGGCGGCTGGATACCCGATTTGAGGCGGCGATGCCGTCGGAGGAGGCAGCCGGGCTCTATAAGGGCTGGAAAAAGGCGGTAAAGCATTCCATGTGCTGGGTCGATGGAGATTGACCGCAAGCGGCGTTTTACCCGTAATTTATTGAAAGCACCGGAAATTTTTGTTCCGCATTTAATGAAATTCTAATTTTTATCTCCTATAATTGCGGTTAGATTAGCGTAGCTAAAGTTTTGAGGGATATTTATTAAGAGGTCGGTATAATGTTCCAGGGGCATAAGGATAAGGTACGGGCAAGACTTGATGGACTAAAGAAGAAGTACAGCGGGCTGGACCGCCGGAAAAAGTGCATTGTGGCGGGTTTGGGCTGTCTGCTGTGCTGCGTAATAATGTACGTGTGGTTTGGTATCAAGACCGATAAGGGCGCCCGGCCAAGGCAGCAGGGCGGCGCCCCTCTTGTAGCGGTTTACAAGGCTGATCGCCGGGACATGAACCGTCGGGTAACCCTGGCCGGACAGACTGTAGCCGATGCCAGCATTGATTTGATCCCCAAATACGATGGCCGTATCAGCGAAGTAAGAGTAGACTTTGGCAGCGTTGTCAAAAAAGGCGATATTCTCATGGTTCAGGATACGGAGTCCCTTGATATTTCCATCAAGCAGAACACTGCCTCCACCCGCCAGGCAGAGGCGGATGTCATTGAGACAGAGGCGGCTTACAATGCCAATTATATTCAGGCGGAAGCTGATTTTAAGGTGGAGTCCGGCCGCTATGAGCGAAACAAGCACCTTTACGAAATCGGGGCGATTTCTCAGGATCAGCTGGATCTCCTGAAACAGAAATATCTGGTGAGCAAGGCAGCCTTTGAGCTGTTGGCCAATCAGACAGCTGTGGGAGCTGCTTCTGCCGCCATCGAGGCAAAGCGTCAGGCAGCCTTGAAGGAGGCTTACGGTACCGATGTCCTGAAGAAGCAGCGGGACGATTTGATCATGCGGGCCCCCCGGGATGGGGTCATCTCCTACCGCAAGGCGGAGGTAGGGGGCATGGCTAAGGCCAGCCAAAAGGCGTTTACCTTGGTAGATAACAGTCATATGTATGTGGATTGCTCCCTGTCCGAAGTGGATGCTGCCGTTTTGGAGCCGGGAGACAAACTGGATGTGAATATCGAATCCAAAGGGATTACCCTGCCGGGAAGGCTGATTTTTGTCAGCCCCGCTATGGAGGAAGGTTCCCGTACCTACATGGCGCGGATAGAACTGGACAGAGGAGAGGGCTGGGAAAAGGCGAAGCTGCGGGCCGGTCTTTTTGCCCGGGCCTACGCAAATATCGTCCAGCGGAAAAATGCGATTTTCGTTCCCAAGGAAGCAGTGGTAAGGCGAAACGGCAAGACCAGTCTCTTCGTGGTTCATGAGGATCTGTCGGTAGAGCGGCGCAGTGTCCGGGTAGGTCTGATAAATGACCAGATGGAAGAAATTCTCGAGGGCGTCAACGAAGGGGAAACAGTGGCGGTCAACAATCAGGACAAATTGTCCGACGGGGTAAAAATCAGAGTGGATGAGGACTATTACGACCCCAGCCACGGAGAGCAGGGGAAGAAACCATGAACCTGACCCGCTATTCCATTAAGAGACCCATCGGCATATCCATGATCGTTTCCTTTTTCGTTGTCTTGGGTCTCTACAGCTATTACCTCATTGGGGTGGAGCTGCTGCCGGCTCTGAATACTCCCTTCGTGTCGGTTACGATAGAGTATCCCGGCGCAAATGCGGAGTCTATCGAGCAGCAGGTGATCAAGCCGGTGGAGGATGCTCTGTCGGCGGTGTCGGATGTCAAAAAGATGACCTCCATGGCCAGCTATGAACGGGCCCGTATCATGCTGGAGCTGGAATTTTACGCCAATGCGGACTTCGCCGCCATCGACGCCACGAAAAAAGTAAATGCCATAAGGGGACAGCTGCCGGATGAAGTAGAGGAACCGGTGGTCATCAAGCGTGACATGAATGCCACGCCCATCGTGGAGCTGGCGATTACCTCTGACCGGCCCCTGGCGGATATATACTCCAAGACGGACAATACTTTTCAGGACGTTATCCAGCAGGCCTCCGGCGTATCGGAGATCGAGCTGTACGGCGGCCGGGACAGGGAAATCGCCATTGACGTGGACAAGGACAAAATGGCCGCCTACAAAATTACTATGGCCGATATCGTCACTGCCCTGAGGAATGAAAACCAGCTGCTGCCCGCAGGCAGTATCTATACGGATACGAAGCAGGCGGATGTCCGGGTCATTGCCCAGTACCTGAAGGCAAGGGATATTGAGGACATTGTCGTAAAGAACAGCGAGGGGATCAGGATACCCTTTACCGCCTTTGCGAAAGCGGCGGAAAAGGAAGCAAGAGCTTCCCGCTATGCCCGCTTCAACGGACAGGATGCAGTTTCCCTCCGCATATACAAGAACAGCGACGCCAACATCGTGGTGACGGCGGACAATATTGTCAAGCAGGTAGAAAAACTCCGCCAGGAGTACAAGGACTATAATTTTACTATCATCAGAAACGATGCCGATTACATAAACCGATCCCTGCACAGCACCATCGGTACCCTCGTGGAAGGGCTTATCACTACGGGGCTTACCCTCTTTGTGTTCCTGCGGGGCTGGCAGTCCACGGCGGCGGTCATGATTGCCATTCCCACCTCGCTGATTTCCACCTTTCTGGTCATGTACATGGCGGGATTTACCTTCAACATGATGTCCCTGATGGGGATGACCCTCTGCATCGGCATTCTCGTGGACGACTCCATCGTCGTTCTGGAAAATATAATCCGCCATTTGGAAATGGGGGAGAAGCCGGACGAGGCGGCGGAAAACGGCCGAAACGAGATCGGCATGGCGGCTATCGCCATCACTCTTTGCGATGCGGCGGTATTTATGCCCATCGCCTTCATGAATTCCATGACGGGCCAGTTCTTCCGTCAGTTCGGCCTCACCATCGTTTTTGCGGGGATGTTTTCCCTGTTTATTTCCTTTACCCTGACGCCCATGCTGGCCTCCCAGTTCTTCAAGAACGGGTACCATGTGGCCCGGCGGAAGCTTTGGGACAGGATGGACGCCATTGAAAACTGGGCGGTGGAAACCTACGATGGGATCGTCCGCTACAGTTTGGCCAACCCGGCGAAAATCCTTTGGCCGAGCCTGGCTCTGTTCATCGTATCCATCGCCTTTATCCCCCTGCGGCTGGTGGGCTCGGAGTATATGCCCCAGACCGATGAGGGAGGATTTCAGGTCATTGTCCAGCTGCCGGTCTCTTCCACGGCGGAAGAGACTGATAAGGTAATGAAGAAACTGGAGGATTATATCAAGGATATTCCTGATGTGGAGTATTATCTCTCCAATGCCGGCGGGCGAAATTCTTACGAAGGGCGGATGAGAGTCCAGCTGTACAAGAGAGCCGACCGGGATCATTCCATTTGGCAGGTGACAAACGGGCTTCGGGCTTACGCCCAGAAAATACCTTACGCCACTATCCGGGTTATGGAGGACCAGTCCTCCATATCCGGTGTCAGCAGCGGCGGCGGCGTCGGCTCCGTCGGTGGCATGATGCAGATGGAGCTGCGGGGCAACGATTTTGAAAAACTCATCCGGGCTTCCGATGAGGTAATGAGGATTTTGAAGGAGGAGGTGCCGGGCACAACCGATGTGAACTCCTCCTACATCGAAGGTGTCCCGGAGCTTCAGATAACGGCAGATCGGGAAAAAATGAAGCTCTTTGGAGTAACTCTGAAGGACATTCAAAATGCGGTGGAATCTTCTATCTCCGGCCGTGAGGCAGGAGATTTGGCAAACGACCCGTTAAATGACGGTCAGGATACGGCCATAGAGGTACGGTTCAGCGATTCTGACGGCTACGGCATGAATGATATTGCCAATATTCCCATCAATGCCGATGGAAAAATTGTCTTTTTGAGCGATGTGGCCCAGATTGCCAATGGCACCGGCCCGGTTATGATCCGGCGGGTGGACAAGCAGCGTTCCATCATCATCGGTTGTAATCTGGTGGGCCGCCCCCTGAACGACGTGGTTCAGGATACAAAAAACGCCATAGAGAGGATAAAGTTGGGGGAGGGAATAGGCTACCGCTTCCGCGGAGCGGCAGACCAGATGAACGATACCTTCCGGGAGCTTTTGACCGCTCTCCTGCTGGCTCTCGTCCTCATCTATATGCTGTTGGCGGTGCTGTATGAATCCCTGGTCACTCCCTTCATCCGAATGTTCTCCCTGCCCCTGGGTATAATCGGCTCCATTCTGCTGCTTTTCCTTACTCACAATACCGTCAATCTCTATTCCCTTATCGGTATTCTGGTTATGGACGGTATCGTGGCCAAGAATGGCACATTGCTGTTGGACTACACCATCACCCTGATGGAGGAGGAAGGAAAAAGCGCCTATGATGCCATCATTGAGGCGGGCCGGGTCAGACTGAAGCCCATATTCATGACCACCATTACCATGATGATCGGCATGGTGCCTACCGCCTTCGCCATGACGGAGGGAGCGGAGACCCGTTCCTCCATGGCCTGGGTAATCATCGGCGGCCTCCTGACCTCTACCGTCTTTACCCTGGTGGTCGTTCCCATCATCTTTATCTTCTTTGAGAACAATCCGCCAAAAACCTGGTGGTCGCTGATCAAAAAAGGGATCGGGAGCCTGCGGGAAAAAATCGCTAGTGGAGCTGCTCCGGTTTCGTAGAGAAAAATTTGTAAATAAAGATAGCCGTATCCGGGAAAACGGATACGGCTATCTTTATTTACATAAGCAGGCTTCTCTAAATTGGAGCCACAATCCAAAGCCTCCCCTACAGGGGAGCCTGGCTTGTGGTGGCCGCTTATCTGCCTGTTCTTCCTCACAACAAGCAGACCCGGTTCTTTCCGGCGTTCTTTGCAATGTACAGGGCTTTGTCTACCCGGGAAATGATGCTGGTAAAGGTGTCGCTGTTCTTAAATTCGGTAACGCCCAGGCTGATAGTATTGCGTGTGCCGTCCGGAAGCTTTGTCTGTTCAAAGGAGGCCCGTATCTTCTCGGCCACCTCCTGGCCCCGTTCCTGGTCGGCTCGGGGAAGCAGCAGCATAAATTCTTCTCCGCCCCAGCGGCCGCAGGAAGCACCGTCACACAGCCCCACAGCCTCCCTGAGGATATCGCTTAGCTTCAGCAGTACGGAGTCGCCGGTATTGTGACCGTATGTATCATTGATGGTTTTGAAGTTGTCGATATCGGCCATGACGAGAGAGAAGGAATTGCTGCCGTGACTATTTGCGCTTCGGTCCAAAGCAGCCTCTATGCGTCGCTGGATCTCCTTTCGGTTGTACAGCTTGGTCAGGCCATCGGTGATGGCCATTTGGCGAAGCTGCCTGACAGATTCCTCAAGCTCCTGGGAGGCGACCCTGATGAAGTGGCTCAGGCGCAGGCTGTAGTTTCGGCGATCAATGAAAGCTTCCGCATCCGGCTTTGTTTCAACAGGCTCGCCTGCCGGCCCTTCCCGGAAGGCGGCAATGACCATCAGCTCGTTATAATTCAGCAATGTACGGCCCGTGCGGATGATTTCACCGTGACTGTACAGGCCGGTGGTGGGGGCTGTGGCACTGAAGGGAGAAGATTCATAGCTGAGCATTTTGTCCCCCAAAAAGGTCCGGCGGGCGCCGCAGGAAAAGATGTCAATATATTGGGGGGTGAAGGGAGCAATGTCTACGGCAGCATCATAGGCTTCGTTAAAGATTGTGGTCGGGTCGCCGTAGGACAGGCGGATGCTGGTGCCCTCGGGAATATCGGCCTTGATATTCAGGGAGGAGTCGCTGTTTACATCGAAGGAGCAGAGCATGACAGTCTGCCCGCGGCGTTGCAAGTAGAGGGGAAATTCAATGACATTGGTGAACAGGTTTTCATCCGGCTCAATATTCAGATATTTGCGGTAGATGTTAAAGGCTGGCTCATGGTCAAGTTCGTAGAGGATGCCGTCATGGCATTTTGTAACGGTAAATTCACGCCCCATGGGAATCCAGCCGTACACCTTTGCGGTGGTGGTGTAAAGATTTGGGCCGCCTCTTGCTACGGCCAGCAGGGTATTGCCAAAGGGGCTGTGGCCCTTTGAGAAAGAAAGGGACTCGATCTTTGCAATGTCATGAGTACAGGCAACGCCGCCGAAAATAGCAATGGCCGGATCCAAAACCTCCAGCGCCCGGCAGAATTCACCCAGGTCGGTGCGCTGGAGGGTGCTGGTTATGATCTCCAGTGAGCCCAGCCAGGGGTTAGCGTGACAGTAGGCAACAAGGCGGGCCGCAATGCCGAGAGAATCTCCTTCAAAATCATCAAACTGAAGGATCTCTGCCCGTGAGGCGGGGTCTTCATAGATCGTAAAGCTCAGCATAGGTTTTTGGTGGAATTTACCGTTGTCGATAACGCCGTTACAGGTACAGCCGTAATATTGAACTTCGGGCAGTGCTTCATCCAGCAGCTGACTGATATGCTGTAAGAAAGCGGAGTCAGCCTGAACTGACAATATTTTGCAGATACAGGTGTTGCGGCCGCATTTTTCCCAAAGGGACTGTACCTTCTCCAGCTGTTGCAAAAGAGAGGCATCATTTTCATATATTACTGAAGTCTGCTTCATGATAGGATATCCCTTTCATATCTGATACTATAGTCCCTATTATAATATTTCAGCTAAAGAATTAAAAGGGGTGTCTATTGGTTGTAGCTGTCAAATTTTTCTCCGGAAAAAATTAAGCCAGCAGGGACGATAATCCCGGCTGGCTTTAGGTGAATTGTTATAAATACATGGTCACGATATCAAATTTGGATAGATGGTGGAGATGAAGGGGTTTGAACCCTCGACCCCCAGATTGCGAACCTGGTGCTCTCCCAGCTGAGCTACATCCCCATCTTTGTCAGCTCATTGCCGACAGGAGAGATTATATACCTTTTTGTGGGGCAATGCAAGATGAAATTGACAGGGAAGTCATTTCATAATATTTCGGTAGGCGGTTTCCAATCCTGATATGGGCCCTTTGTAGGTGCCGGCGTATACAGAGACACCCAGATCGATGGCCTGCTTGCCCTGCTCGATGGTTTCAAAGCCCTGATCCATGAGATTCTTCCAGCCCTTGGCCAGGAATGATTTCTGGTCGGCGACGGGCTTTTTCAGGAAGGCCTGAGTCATCCGCATTTCGTAATAGTTCTTCAGCATATCCAGCAGCTCGGGGGTCAGCTTTTCTCTGGGGCGCATGGCTTTGGCTTCGGCCAGGATGGTGGAGTAGACCCGTTCGGCTGTCTTGAGGGCCGGTTTCAGCTTTGCCGCCCGCAGCTCCGTTTCATTGATGTTGTTTTCCATGTAATGAAGAATTTCAAAGAGGTAGTCGTCGTCCTCGTTGTTCTTTACGGCCAAAGCAATATCTTCCGCAGTCTTCAGCATGGCTTCGGCAATTTTTGGGGGCATGTTGGGATATTTTTCCGGCAGCCTGGCCAGCTTGCGGCCTGCTCTGGTCAGGTTGGCCGCGTCAAAAGAAAGACGGCTGTTAGCCGCCGGTTCAATAGATTTTGCTTCTGTGGGCTTTTCGTTTTCCGGCACGGATATACCTCATTTCCTGTTTTATTTTGTCTGGTCAAAAAGCTTCCGGAAACATTATAATGCAGTCTTTTAAGAAATTGCAAGGCAATTTCCTGAACGATGGCAATCAACAAAAAACAAATGCTGCCCCTTAATAACTTGCAAAAACAGCAGCCGGTTGCTATAATGTGGGAAAGTGGCAGAGTCGCCCGGGAGTTTTAGCCCCCGGGCTGTCTTTGTAGTTAGTGAATGTAATAGGAAAGAGGTTGGTATCATGAAACTGAAGAAGATTCTTTGTGCCCTGACGGCGGCGTTAATGGCGATGTCACTTTTGGCCGGCTGCGGTGGGGAAAAGAAGGCGGCTGACAGCGAGGCAAAGAACGAAATGAAGGTTCTCCGGGCAGCCGCCTCCGTTGATTTTGCTCCCTTTGAGTTTCAGGATGAGACAAAGAAGGAATACCAGGGGTTTGATATGGATCTTATCCGGGCCGTCGGCAAGGAGATGGGGGTAAAGGTGGAGATTTCCAACATTACCTTCGATGGCCTTATTCCGGCGCTGGAGGCTGGCAATATTGACGTAATCATCTCCGGTATGACCATCAATGACACCCGCAAGAAGAAAGTTCTCTTTTCCGATCCCTATTATGAATCCGGTCTGACTATGGTCGTCACTGCCGGCAACGATACCATCAAGACCTTTAAGGATCTGGAAGGCAAAAAGATTGCCGTTCAGATCGGTACCACCAGCGCCAGCGAGTGCCGCAAGATCAAGGATGCACAGGTCATCGAGCTGGATACTCCCTCCATTTGCTTCATGGAGCTGAAGGCCGGCAATGTGGATGCCGTTGTCAACGACCGTCCGGTAAATGACTATTTCATCAGCCAGGGCTTTGATGGGGTAAAGACCCTGCCGGAGCGCCTGACCGCTGAGGATTATGGTATTGCCATCAACAAGAATAATCCTGAGCTCCAGAAAAAAGTCAATGCCGCTCTGAAGAAACTGAAGGATAATGGCGAGTATAAAAAGATTTTCGATAAGTGGTTTGCCGCTAAAAAGGGTTAATAAATGAATTTTGATTATGATCTGGTAATGAGGGCCCTGCCCCTGCTGATAACCGGAGCCGGTATAACCGTAGAGATAACGGTCTTATCGGTGGCGCTGGGTATTTGTATCGGCCTCATTGCCGGTATTGCCAGAGTCAGCCGATTCAAGCCTTTGCAATTGGTGACGGCGTGCTATGTAAATTTCTTTCGCGGCACGCCGCTCCTGGTTCAGATTTTTATTATCTATTTCCTGCTTCCTCTCATTACCGGTCATCGGATGGAGCCGATGGTGGTGGCGGTGACTGCCTGCGGTATTAACAGCGGGGCGTATATTGCGGAGATTTTTCGGGCGGGGATACAGTCTATCGACGAAGGACAGATGGAGGCAGGAAGGTCACTGGGCTTCAGCTGGCTGGAGACTATGCGCTATATCATCGTTCCGCAGGCCTTCAAACGGGTTTTGCCGCCTTTGGGCAACGAGTTTATCTGCCTGCTGAAGGATTCCTCTCTGGTGTCGGTAATCGGTTTTGAGGAGCTTACCCGCCGGGGGCAGCTAATCATTGCCCGGACTTATGCTTCCTTTGAGATCTGGACCTGCGTGGCGCTGATTTATCTGGCGATGACCATGTTGATTTCCCAGCTGGTGGCTTATTTGGAGAGGAGGTACGCTCTCGATGATACGCATTGAGAAGCTGTCCAAATCCTTTGGGCCCGTGGAGGTGCTGAAGGATATTGACCTTCATGTAAGGCCCGGCGAGGTGGTGGTGATGATCGGCCCCTCCGGCGCCGGTAAATCGACGCTGCTTCGCTGTATGAATTATCTGGAAGTACCCACTTCCGGCAGGGTCATCGTCAACGGTAACGAGCTGTCAACTGATGAGGAAGTGTTGAACAGGGCCCGGCTGAATATCGGCATGGTTTTTCAGCGGTTTAATCTGTTCCCTCATCTGACGGTGCTGGAGAACATCACGCTGGCGCCGGTCAGGCTGTTGAAGGAGGAACTGGTTGCGGCCCGGGAGCGGGCGGCGGTTCTGCTGGAAAGAGTAGGTCTTGCCGACAAAAAGGATGCTTATCCCAGCCAGCTGTCCGGTGGTCAGCAGCAGCGGGTGGCAATCGCCCGGGCTTTGGCTATGAATCCCAAGGTAATGCTCTTTGATGAACCTACCTCTGCCCTTGATCCCGAGATGGTGGGGGAGGTGCTGGCCGTAATGAAGAACCTCACGGCTGACGGAATGACAATGGTAATCGTGACCCATCAGATGAAGTTTGCCAGAGAGGTGGCCAACCGGGTTCTCTTTATTGCCGATAAGAAGATTTGCGAGGCAGGGTCCCCGAAGGAGCTTTTCGACAATCCTCAGGAACTCCGCACCAGGGAGTTCCTGTCAAAAATTATGTAATAGGTGGTCTCCGCTGTCTGACGATGGCGGAGATTTTTTATTCACTATTTTTCCACGAAAGCAGTCTAAAATAATAGCGGATTATAACCGTGAAGCAGCAGGAGGAAAATATGCGAGTTCTTTTGGCAGAAGATGATGCCCGCTTGGGTAAGCTCATTAATTATATGTTGGAGCAAAATAAAATAAACGTGGACTGGGTGCAGGACGGCAGCATGATATATGAGTATGCCATGTACACGGAGTACGATATCCTGATCCTTGACTGGATGATGCCGGGGGAGAGCGGGGTTGATGCCTGCCGCCGCCTCAGAGAGAATGGCTATGAGCGGGCGATCATGATCCTCACTGCCCGCGACGCCGTCGAGGACAGAGTAAAGGGTCTGGACGCGGGGGCTGATGATTATCTGGTGAAGCCCTTTGAATTTGCCGAGCTGCTGGCCCGGCTGCGGGCGTTGTCCCGCCGCAGCAGTCAGAAGCTGCAGCAGGATATTGTGGAGGTGGGAGAGTTCACTCTGAACCGGACGGTGAAGGTGCTGAAAAAGGGCGACATGGATGTCCAGCTTTCCCCCAGAGAGTTTCAGATATTTGACCTGCTGGCCCAGAACCTTGGCTATGCGGTGCCCCGTGAGGTGATCCTTGACCGGATCTGGGGGCTGGAATCGGATGTAAGCTCCAACAATATCGATTCCTATGTGAAGCTTTTGCGCAAGAAACTTGACAGCGTAGGCGGCGGCTCCCTCATTCAGACTATTCGGGGAGTTGGCTACAAATTGGAAACGGAGTGAGATCGTGTCTTCACCGGAAGGTCTGAAAAACGCGGATGACAACGTATTTGGCCGCAGCCGCCGTCAGCTGACTTTTTATTATGCTGCCCTGATGGCCGCGTTCCTCATCGTTCTCGTTTTCATTGTTCATCGAAGCATGAACTGGGCCATTACCTCAGAGGAAGCGAAGGAACTGATCGACACGGCCAACAACCTTTCCTATGCCCAGAGCCGGATAATCCAGCACCGGGGCGATGATGACAACGATGATGTCTTCGATATCAAGAGCATGAGCGACCGGATTTTCTTCTATGCCTTTGACAAGAAGGGAACGATGCTCAGCTTTGCCCGTCCGGCTCCTGATTTGGAGGATTTTGTCCTCAGCACTGTCTCTGAATGGAAGGAAGGCCCTGATGAGGTGACCCTCTATATCAGGCGGGAAGCCGGCAGAGAGCAGCAGATAATGATGACCTCCCATCCTGTCATGGTGGGGATAAATCCCATGGGAATGGTATATGTGGGCAAGGATGTGACCACCATTTATGCCGGTATGCGCAAGGCGACATATACCCTGACCTTCGTGGCTTTTCTGGCGCTGCTTATCGCGACGGTTATCGGCTATCTCATGGCCGGTAAGGCGATGGAACCGCTGCAGGAAGCTTATGCGACCCAGCGGAGATTTGCCGCCGACGCTTCCCATGAGCTGAGGACGCCGCTGGCGGTGGTCATGGCCTCCTGCGACATACTGGAGAATGATCCGAATTTCAAGGAGCCGTTTCTGCGGCAGATCGTGGCCGATGTCCGGGATGAGGTCAAGAAGATGACCCGTCTGGTAGGGGATCTGTTGTTTGTGGCCAGAAGCGATAATCAGGCCATCAAGCTGATGCCGCGGGATTTTGATCTGGCGGCGGTGGCCGCGCAGACGCTGCGGCTCATGCAGCCGCTGGCAGAGGAAAAGAACATCACCCTTAAACTGGAGGGAGCGGAAAGTATTCCCGTCCGGGCCGATGAGGAAAAGATCGGCCAGCTGATGCTCATCTTTGTGGATAATGCCATCAAGTATACTAATCCGGGGGGCTTGGTCACGGTGAATCTGCCGGAGCCGGTGAAGGGAAAAATAAATTTTTCCGTCACTGATACGGGCATCGGTATAGCGCCGGCTGATTTGAATCGGATATTTGAGCGCTTTTATCGGGTGGATAAAGCCCGCTCCCGAGAGATGGGAGGAAACGGTTTGGGGCTGGCCATCGCCCACGAACTGGCGGAGCTTTACCATGGAACGATCAAGGTGAAGAGCAATCTGGGTCAGGGAACGACCTTTACGGTTTCTCTCCGGGACAACAGTCGGAACCGCAATATTATTGATGTCAACCAGAAGGTAAAAAATGGTTGACTAAAAAGCCTGAGAAGTCTATACTCTATGCGTTGCTATCGATAAATAAGGATGATGGGGGCTTTGCAATGGGGTCAGCTAATACGATTAAAGATATGGCAAGGATGGCGATATGCCTGGCGCTTATCTGTGTGTCGGCCTATATTGCTGTCCCTGTTCCTTTTGCGGCGGTGGTAGTTTCAGCCGTAACCCTGTCGATGAACCTGGCAGCCTTTCTTTTGACGCCAATGCAGACCTTTGTGGTTCTGGTTTCTTACGTGCTGCTGGGGGTGGCGGGACTGCCGGTTTTTGCAAATGGCGGGGCCGGTATTGGAC